>NZ_JAIXHZ010000157.1:0-121649 GCF_043392705.1 Dysgonomonas sp. Shenzhen-Wh21 | reverse complement strand
GGTGAGTTCGCCACGCATCGATAAGAATATTACTCTCGGCTCAAAGTCATGCTTAACATTCGCTACATCGCTATATCTGTACATGAATAATCCATATCCTCCGAAACGCATGTATGGAGTATTAAAAGCCTGCCTGATTTTTTCGGTAGTCCCGTTTCCCAATGCACTTTTAGCTGGTGCATTTCCTCGTATCGAGTCGGCTTCACTTTGAGTCAATATATTTTTCTCCACTAATTTTTTTAACAGTTCACTATTTGAGTCCTGAGCATACACAAGGGTACATGCTACACATAGAGAGAGCACGAATAAGAGTTTTTTCATTAATATAATTTATTATTGTTTAAATTAACCTTATTTAAAGAAGCGACAAAATTAGTGTTTCCATCTAATATCAGCAACATCGTAATTCTTAAAAGATTTCAGATTTTAATCTTTTCTCCCAGATACTTTGGCTCTTTGCCTGTAGCGATATCCACAAAGACTTTGACCCTTGCAAATAACTCCCTTATTTTTGTTCTGTATGACGAGCGGTTAAGTGACAAATCTTTTGCATTATATCCATAGGCTGTCAGCCCGTAATTCTGAGCCAAAAACACAGCCCGTTCGTTATGAAACTCTTGCGACACGACAATAAACGAATCCTGACCAAATATTTCATTCATCCTCACCACCGAATCGAGCGTACGCAAGCCCGCATAATCGCAATGTATAATACTGTCGGGCACGCCGGCTTCGACAAGAGCGGCACGCATATCGTCTGCCTCATTATAATCTTTGCGGCTATTGTCTCCGCTTACAACAAAGACCTGCACCTTACCGGCATCATATAATTCTTTCGCAGCCTGAATGCGGTAAGTGAAGTATAAATTGGGACGATTGCCTATATTCTTAGCAGCACCCAAAACCAACGCCGCTTTCTGAGGGGGTATGCTATCTACCTCATCATATACAAAACCTTTGGAATCGTGAGGGATTTTCCAATTAGCAAAAAGGATTGCTAAAACTGATAAAATCAGTCCGATTGATAATACCCAAAACATCCGCTTGAGCCTCTTTTTTGTCTTTGTCTTCATTAAATACGCTCCAATACCTTCTTTATTAAATCTTCTATCGAACCCTTGTAGTTTGAGTTTGATTCTCCTGCCAAACGATTGGCTATTATTGTGCATACAGTCATGGCCTTATGCCCCATCAACCGGCTCATTCCTGCCAACGGTGCGCTTTCCATCTCGTAGTTGGTAATCGAATCTTCCCCAAACCTGAATGACTCTATTTTACTATTGAGATCAGGATTAGCCAATGGCATGCGTACATATCGCCCCTGTGGCCCATAAAAGCCAATGGCAGATATGGTAACACCTTTTATCATGTCATGTCCTATGCGTTCTACCAATTCCTCATCGGCCTTTACAACATACGGAGCGCAGTGCTGGGGATTCCAGCCAACATGTTTCTTAAAGGTATCCTCAAAGTCAGCCAATGTCACTTTATCACGATTTGCATAATAGTTGAGTACTCCGTCGAAACCGATCGACTTTGCAGCAACCACATACGAACCAATTGGGCAATGAGGCTGCAATCCTCCTGATGTTCCTACACGCACCATTGTGAGCTGTTTGAAGTCTTTCTTTACTTCACGTGTCTTGAAATCAACATTAGCCAACGCATCCAATTCTGTAATTACAATATCTATATTATCGGGGCCGATACCATGCGAAAGAGCGGTAATGCGCTTCCCTTTATACGTTCCGGTAATCGTATGGAACTCCCGGCTTTGGATATCACATTCTACACTATCAAAAAAAGACGCGGTAAGGCTCACTCTGTCGGGGTCGCCCATCATTATTATTTTGCCCGATAATTGTTCCGGCTTTAGATGTAAGTGAAAAACACTGCCATCACTATTTATAATCAGTTCTGAATCGGGAATTATTCTCATATCGTTTATTTGTGTTTATTTACAAAGATATAAATTGTTTTACTTGGTTCTATTCTTTAGTTACTATTCATATAAAAAGTGACAAAACCCAAAAAACAACCAACGCTATATATCAACACCTTACAGCCAAAAGGTGACAAAAGTGACACTTTTTGAAATGTTTTTTGTTGTTACCTTTTTTTTATTTTACATATCAGTTACAAAAAGAAATTGTTGTCGCATTCGCTCATATCCATCCTTAAAAAAACCACAGAGTAAAAAGAGTAACACAGAGTTTTTTGCAATAAAACAAATACCTCATTTTTTTTTGCCTATTACTTCAAAGCTTACTCTATTAGATAATTTTATTCTTAGAAAGCGAATTCCTATAAAGGAATTTATTCGATAGTCAACTCTTGGGTAGGATCCCAGAATACTTTCTTCCAATTGGCGATTCGGTCATTTATAACATTAACTCCTTCCTCTTCTAAGAGCTTCTGCATTTCGTTCGAGTTTCCGAATGCTTCTTTGGCTGAGAGTACACCCTGACTATTTACTACCCTATGCGCCGGAATACCGGAAATGACAGAATTGCACTCTCCCATCACCCTACCTACCAAACGTGACATATTGGGATAGCCGATAGCCTTAGCGATTGCGCCATAACTTGTAGCCCGACCATACGGAATAATCCTCACAACATCATACACTCCTCGTCTGAAATCTTCTTTATCCAAATGTGCCATTCTTCTTTTATTACAAGCTCTATTTTATAAAATATAAAGATATAAGCTTTAACTATAAGGATATATTATTCTATGAGAATTGTTATATTTGTACACCGTGATGATCTTAAATAAAAATCTAAATATCTAAAAAAGTAACCCATGAGTAAAACACTAAGATTATTCCTACTTTTAGTGTGCGCGCACACAACAATTCTTTTTGCCAATGAACCCGAGAAAACGCAACGAGATGATGGCGAATTATTTAAGGTAGCCATAGCCGGATATACATTTGTAAATTTCAATCTGGATGAGACCCTCAAAATGATGCAAGAGGTAGATGTTCACTATCTTTGCATCAAAGATTTTCATCTTCCGCTGAATAGTACCGACGAAGAAATTGCCGCATTCCATGCTAAACTGGCAAAGTATGATGTTACAGGTTATGCTGTAGGTCCTATCTATATGAAGACCAAAGAAGAAGTGGACAAAGCGTTTTATTATGCCAAACGTGTTGGCGTAAAACTTATCGTAGGTGTTCCCAATCATGAACTACTACCTTATGTAGACAAGAAAGTAAAAGAATATGATTTCAAATATGCCATTCATCTTCATGGTCCCGACATCGAACTATATCCGCATGCAGCTGATATCTATGAACATGTAAAAGACCTAGACTCTCGTATCGGAATGTGTCTCGACATTGGTCATGATGCACGTGCAGGACATGATCCGATTGCCGACCTAAAAAAATACAGCGACAGAGTGTTCGACATCCATATGAAGAATACAACCGCAGCAACTAAAGCCGGAAAGACAGGTGAAATCGGTCGGGGTATAATAGACATTCCTACTTTTGTGAGAATGCTTCGCGAAGTAAAATACTCAGGAGCTTGCAGCCTCGAATACGAGCGAAATATGAAGGCCCCTTTAGCCGGAATAGCCGAATCTATAGGTTATTTCAGAGGTGTGATTGATGCAACGAAATAAGGGAAAAACTTATTTTTGATACAACAGGATAGGCAGCAAGAAATTGTTGCCTATTTTTGTAATGAAAAAACTAGAAAATATGAAAATCATTCTTCTCGCTATAGGCAAAACCGATGCAGGCTATTTTGTAGAGGCTATCAACGAATATCAGAAAAGATTGGAACATTATATCCCTTTCGAGATACAAATTATACCTGACATAAAGAACACCAAAAGCCTTACGATGGAACAGCAAAAGGAGAAGGAAGGTGAGTTGATATTAAAAAACGTACAGCCGGGAGATTATCTCGTTCTGCTGGATGACAAGGGAAAAGAATATACCTCCATGCAATTTGCCACCTATATAGAAAAGAAAACACATACCGTAAGCAAGCGGCTTATATTTGCCATTGGAGGCCCTTATGGTTTCTCGGAAGCAGTATATCAAAAGGCGAATGAAAAACTAACTTTATCACGCATGACTTTTTCGCACCAGATGGTACGTCTTATATTTGTGGAACAGTTGTATAGAGCAATGACAATCTTAAACAACGAACCTTACCATCACGAATAATCTCTTATTCGAAACGAAGTGATTTTGCAGGAGATATTTTTGCTATCAGATAAGAAGGCCCAACCATAGCCAACACCGACAAGGTTAAGGTAGCAATGTTGATCAGAATAATGTGTAATATATTTATATCCACCGGCATTTCGGATACATAGTAAGTATTGGGATCTAGCTTTATCAAGCCAAAATACCGTTGAAGCAACAGCACAGTTAGGGCTATAATATTTCCCCACAACATACCTTTCAATATCAGGAATGAAGACACATAGAGAAATGTTTTGCGGATATTAAAATTTCGTGCACCAAGGGTTTTAAGTATACCAATCATATTGGTGCGCTCCAAGATTATAATAAGCAATCCCGATATCATCGTAAATACAGAAATGGCAAACATCAAGATCATGATTACCCATACATTCATATCCAACAGATCGAGCCAACTGAATATCATCGGGTTCATCTCTTTAATAGATCGGGTTAGAAATGTATTACCATCCACATCCCGATAAGTCATCATATCTAAATATATGTTCTGTGTAAGCTGATCCAGTTGGTCAAAATCGTTAACGAGCAGCTCTATACCGCTTACCTGATCGGGTTGCCACTTATTAAGCCTTTGTATAAGTCGGATATCTGTTACAACAAATAGTTTGTCGTAATCTTCAAAATTGGTACTGTATATCCCCGTAATATTAAACTTACGGGCACTGCGTTCCTGAACAAAATACGAAATAAAACTATCGCCTGTCTTCAGATTAAGTTTATCGGCTATATTCTTGGAGATAATAACCTGATTGGTGATTGTTGTATCATCAGGGTTGATAATCTTACCGTCAATCATATTCTTCTTGAAGAAGTCCCAATCGTAGTCTTTCCCTACCCCTTTTAGAATTATCCCCTGAAATGCACTATCTGTTTTTATGATACCCGGTTTTGTAGCATATATTTGCGCATGTGCTATACCCGTCTCATGGCTCAATGTATCTAAAAGACCGGGAGTAACAGCTACCGGCAATGTTTCGTAAGACGTGGTGTTATTCAGGTTGGTAATCTGAATATGAGAGCCGAAGCCAACAACCTTGTTGCGCACCTCTTTCTTAAAACCGATAACAATAGACAATGCCAGAATCATAGCTGCCAATCCTATTGCAACACCTGCAATAGCGATTTTAATAGCAGGTGAAGACGCTTTTTTCTCTCCTTCGCCTTTACTAAAATGGATCCGCTTGGCTATAAATAACTCTAAGTTCAATTTTTTATTCTTTTAAAATAGAAATCCTTGCTCACTTTCTCTCTTCCTTCCCAGATGTTTATAGGCAAGGTCTGTCACTTCACGTCCACGAGGAGTACGTTTCATAAAACCTTCCTTGATAAGGAACGGCTCATATACCTCTTCGATCGTCCCTCCGTCTTCTCCCAATGCGGTTGCTATTGTAGAAATTCCTACCGGCCCCCCTTTGAATTTATCGATCAGGATAAGTAATATTTTATTATCAATCTCATCCAATCCATACTTATCTATATTCAACGCTTCGAGAGCATAAGAAGCGATATCTTTGTCTATCTTACCCGACCCTTTTACCTGAGCAAAGTCACGCACACGGCGCAGCAAGGCATTCGCAATACGGGGCGTACCACGACTACGTGAAGCAATTTCTATAGCAGAATCTTTCGAAGCAGGTACATTCAATATATCTGCCGATCGTAAGATAATATGCACAAGGGTATCTATATCGTAATATTCGAGATGCATGTTTATCCCAAAACGGGCACGCAGAGGGCTTGTAAGCAGACCACTACGAGTCGTTGCACCAACAAGGGTAAACGGATTGAGTTCTATCTGTACAGAACGAGCGCTAGGCCCTTTATCTATCATTATATCGATGCGATAGTCTTCCATCGCACTATACAGATACTCTTCCACAACGGGCGATAGGCGATGTATTTCATCGATGAAAAGAACATCGTTTGGTTCCAACGAAGTAAGCAGTCCGGCTAAGTCTCCGGGCTTATCTAATACAGGTCCTGATGTGATCTTAAACCCTACACCAAGCTCATTGGCTATAATATTCGACAGGGTTGTTTTACCAAGTCCGGGAGGGCCATGCAACAGAGTATGGTCGAGCGATTCGCCGCGCATTTTTGCAGCTGTCACAAAGACTTGTAAATTTTCTACAACTTTACTCTGTCCACGAAAACTCTGGAAGGTGAGAGGGCGCAACGCATTCTCAAACTCCTTCTCATTTTCATTTATATTCTCCCTGTGTATATTAAATGTTCCTTCCATAATGTATGGTTGCAAATTTACATCAATATATTCAATTTACAGACAGATACCGATTGATTTGCAATTACTAAAAATATAAAAGATTTAAATATTCTTCATTTTAATCGTAAAATAATATTTCTTTGTGGTTCATTTTCAAGATATACGCCAATGCTTCGCAAAATTATAGAATGGGATAAAGAACTCTTTTTGTATCTGAACAGTAAACATATCGGTTGGCTCGACCCTGTTATGTTATTTTTCAGTTCGTACCATTTCTGGGTGATTATGTGTATTCTGATGGCTGTATTTATCTATTACAGATTAGAGATTTGGAAGAAAACGAGCGTTGTCTTTTTCTTGCTTTCTATCGGTGCAAGTGCATTATTAACCAACATTATTAAGATGATGGTAGAACGTCCACGTCCGATACATAATCAAGATTGGACAGGTGTTATACATGCAATAGAAAGGTACAGTTCGAGTACAAGCTTCTTCTCGTCCCATTCTGCAACAACGTTTACGATGGCTACTTTTTTCCTTTTATTATTCCGTAAGACCGGCTCTAAGTATTACGGTTATCTGGCAATAATTTGGGCTACAGTTGTCGCATATAGCCGCATCTATCTTGCCAAGCATTATCCTATCGATGTTGCTTGCGGTATATTATTTGGAATCACAATTGGTATTATAGGATATAAGCTCCTTGAATATTATAAAAACAAGAAGAAAGGATTAAACCCTTAAAATATCTCTACCGATGGTTGATAAAAATGAATGCGAATGTAACTAAAGAAGAAGCTATCACAACAAACAAAAATGATAAAACCATACTGACTAACGTCTTACATACAGTCTTGATAGGTGAATTCTTCCCAAACAATTGTATATATACCCAGAATTGATATAAATAGCAAAATAAGAAAGTCAGTAATACGCCCCATATGGAGAGGGTGAAATAATAAATAGGATAAGTCAAAATAAGAATTAGGATCTGCATTCCTACTATATATGAGTTTATAACCAGAAACTCCACGAAATTGTAACCTGACTTCTTAAATACTATATAGGATGCTAATGCATAAAATGGAATAAAAGCCAGCATAACAAAAGAATAATGCCCATACATCCAATCGAAAACCAATTGACTGTAATTATTGGCTGCAGCATCTGTCTGGAGATAGGCAAATGAGTTTTCAGGATATACTTTTAGGTAAAAACATATAAATCCGTATATAGTTCCTAAAATAAGAATAAATGAAAACGGTTTGAAATGGGTGATTCTTTTACCCGATAAATATTCGCGAATAGACTCACCAGGTCTCGTAATGAGTTCTTTTATCGTATACAAAATTCCTCTATCTACATGAAAAACACTATGCTGTATTTCGTGTAGAATATAATGAAAATTAATACGCTCAGTAGCTGTTGATTGCCCACAGGCTGAGCAATATTTTCCGGAGACAGGAGTACTACAATTTTTACATATATCTGACATATTATTATTTACTCTATTAGATTTAAATTCTGTAATTACAACCATTTCCCAACCTTCCGCTTTTCCAACCCGGAATATATTTTCAGGAAAAGAGGGAAAGCTCTTCCAATAGGAAAAAAGAAACGAAACAACAAGGATGGGTAAACATTCTCCTTCCCTTTTTCGATCCCTCTGATAATTTTTTTTGCTACAGTTTGCGAGTTTTGTGTAGGAAATGGCAAAGGCGTACTATCTTCTCCGGTTGCTTTATCAAAAAATGCAGTGCGGGTGGCAACAGGGTAAACTGCTGTTATTTGTAAGTTTTCAGACTGCTCGTACCTATAGGTTTGCACAAAATGATGCAATGTGGCTTTTGTAGAACAATACAATGAGTAAGCAGGCAAAGAAACCAAGCCTGCTCCCGATATAGTACAAGCAAATGCAACTCTTTTATTGTTACTGTCAGCTACTAGCTTCTCGAGTGAATAGATCGGGGAAAATACGTTCAGATTGAAAATATTCTCTATATGCTGCCAATCGGGGTTATTTATTTTTTCGAGGTAAGCAAAACCGGCATTAGCGATAAAGACATCAACTCCCCCGTCAAATATTTCTTGAGCATAATTGAATACATTATCAACTCCATCTTTACTGCTTACATCAGCAGCATAAGGGTATACAATTCCTTCTTTTTGAGGGATACGGTCAGCATGACGGGCAACAGCTACAATTCTGACATTCGGATATAAGGCTAAAATATCGAGCATATCTCTCCCTATTCCTGAAGAGGCGCCTGTGAGAATGATATTTTTACCTTTTAAATCCATGATTTTATGTCCTTATCTTATCAAAGCCTTCTCCATAAACACCCCGAACAGTACTTTGTGAGATAAATGCCTTCTCATCAATACTTTTAATCAGGCGGAATATCTCCAGAGCTTCGTTGCGCTTAGCTAAGACAATCAGAACCTTTGTTGGCTTCTTCGTATACCATCCCATACCATCCAAAACAGTACAGCCCCGGTGCAATTCATGGTTTATGGCAGTGGCTATAATTTCATATTTTTCGGAGAAAACAAGTATCTGAACCGACTGACGGAATCCGTTGATAACCATATCTATACTATATGTCATCACACCCATCACAATGAGCCCGTATATAATGGTCTGATAATTCTGGAATACAAAATACGAACAACTTATTATCACAAAGTCGCACAAAAGCATTCCTCGCCCAAAAGCTATATTTTTATACTTATTGATAAGTGCTACAACGATATCCGTACCTCCCGTACTACCATTCGAACTGAATACCAACCCTATCCCAACTCCGCACATCATCCCTCCGATAACACCTGAAAGAAGCGGCTCATTTTTTACGATGGGCTCAGTTATCATAGACTGACAAATAGTAAGCAGAAAAGTGAGTACAACAACTCCATAGATGGTCTTTATCATAAACTTAAGACCGAGAACTTTAAGAGCCACAAACAACAATCCACAGTTTACAAGAAAATACGTATACTGCAAAGGAATCTTCGCATTTGTAGCGTATTCCACAAGCAGGGCTATCCCTGTTAACCCTCCGGTAACGATACCTCCGGGTTTTATAAATCCAATAAGCCCTACGGCATAAAGAGCCAGTCCAACAAATATAGTTGCGTAATCCTTCCAGTAAAACTCCTTTAAATATCTTTTAGGCATGGATTGTTATTGATTACAATACGACATTTATCATTTTCTTGGGAACAAAGACGACCTTCTTCGGAGTTTTTCCGTCAAGCCATTTCTGAGCCAGCTCATGACTTAACACCGCTTTCTCAACATCAGCTTGTACAGCATCTGCCGAAAACTCAAGTTCGAAACGAACCTTACCGTTAAAAGCGACTCCATATTTGAATGAATCTTCTGCAAGATATTCTTCATTAAAAGCAGGCCATTTTGCATCACAAACAGATATTGTATTACCCAATGCAGACCAAAGCTCTTCGGAAACGAATGGAGCAAAAGGAGCAAGCAAGGTAACCAACTCTTGTAAAATCGCTTTTTTACTGCATCTTAAAGAAGTTAATTCATTCACACAAATCATAAACGCTGAAACAGATGTATTGAATGAGAACGACTCGATATCAGCAGACACCTTTTTTATAAGCTTATGCAATGATTTTAGCTCTTCTTTTGTCGGTTCTTCATCGGTAACAACAAACTCTTCACCTTTATAGAACAGACTCCACACTTTACGTAAGAAGCGGTGAACACCATCGATACCATTCATATCCCAAGGTTTGGACTGCTCCAATGGCCCAAGGAACATTTCGTACATACGCAGTGTGTCTGCTCCGTACTTTTCGGCTACATCGTCAGGATTTACGACATTGTGATATCGTTTACCCATTTTTTCGATATTCCATCCGCAAACATACTTACCACCTTCAAGTATAAATTCGGCAGTCTCGTATTCAGGTCTCCATGCTTTGAATCTATCTATATCAAGCACATCATTATGCACAATATTTACATCCACATGGATTTCTGAAGTTTCATATTCATCTTTCAGGTTATAAGATACAAATGTATTTGTTCCATTGATACGATATACTAAGCTGCTTCGCCCTTGTATCATACCCTGATTAATCAGTTTCTTGAATGGCTCATCTTCACACGAAACGCCTATGTCGAATAAAAATTTATCCCAGAAACGGCTGTATATCAAGTGACCGGTAGCATGCTCTGTACCACCGATGTACAAATCAACATTGCGCCAATATTCATTTTTCTCTTTCGAAACCAGTTCCTTATCATTGTACGGATCCATATAATGCAGATAGTACGCCGATGAACCGGCAAATCCCGGCATTGTATTCAGCTCGAGAGGGAATATTGTCTTGTGGTCTACCTTAGCAGTATCTACAACTTTTTCATTGGCTTCATCCCATGCCCATTTAGTAGCACGTCCTAATGGCGGTTCTCCCGATTCAGTAGGCAAGTATTTATCTACTTCGGGCAACTCAAGAGGTAGTTTATCTAATGGCAACATATAAGGAAGACCCTCTTTGTAATACACAGGGAATGGCTCTCCCCAGTAACGTTGGCGGGAGAAGATAGCATCACGAAGACGGTAATTTACTTTTACACGTCCTAGCTTGTTTTCTCTTACATATTCTTTTGTTTTCTCAATCGCTTCCTTAACAGTCATTCCATCTAGGAATCCTGAATTCATCATGATTCCTTCTTTTGCGTCAAAACTTTCTTCCGAAACATCACATCCTTCAATCAAAGGTATAATCGGCAAGTTGAAATGTTTAGCAAAAGCATAGTCACGGCTATCGTGTGCAGGAACAGCCATAATTGCACCTGTACCATAACCGGCAAGCACATAATCAGAAACCCAGATCGGTATTTCTTTGCCGTTAAGAGGATTTATAGCATACGAGCCGGTGAATACTCCTGATATTTTTTTATCCATCAGGCGGTCACGCTCAGTGCGACGTTTTGTAGCATCCAGATATTTTTCTATTTCGGCTTTTTGCTCGGCAGTTGTCACCTGAGGAACGTATTCACTTTCGGGAGCAAGTACCATAAATGTAACACCAAAGATGGTATCGGCACGGGTAGTAAAGATTTCGAATTCAACATCCGAATCTTTTACTTTGAATTTCATTTCTGCACCTTCGCTACGTCCAATCCAGTTGCGTTGTGTTTCTTTGATAGAATCACTCCAGTCTATTTTATCCAGACCTTCGAGCAAACGCTGTGCATACGCCGACACACGCAAGCTCCACTGGCGCATCAAGCGTTGTTCTACAGGATAGCCTCCACGCTCCGACAAGCCATTTATAACCTCATCATTAGCCAACACAGTACCTAAAGCCTGACACCAGTTTACAGTTGTTTCGCTGCGGTAGGCTATACGGTAGTTGAGCAATATTTCTTGCTTTTGTTTTTCGGAATATGACTTCCAGTCGGCAGCACTAAATTGCAATTCTTCGCTGCAAGCTATATTCAGACCTTCTGTGCCAACTTGTTCGAAAGCAGCGATCAGTTCGGTAATCGGACGTGCCTGGTTCTCATCATAGCAATAGTAGCTGTTGAACATTTGAATAAATGCCCATTGCGTCCATTTATAATATCTGGGGTCGCAGGTCTGTATTTCACGACTCCAATCGTATGAGAAGCCAATCTTATCCAACTGCTCACGGTAGCGGTTTATATTCTGCGCTGTAGTAATGGCAGGATGCTGCCCTGTCTGTATAGCATATTGTTCGGCAGGAAGTCCGTAAGCATCATAACCCATTGGATGGAGAACATTGAAACCTTTCAGCCTCTTGTAGCGAGAATATATATCGGATGCGATATATCCGAGCGGATGCCCTACATGCAGCCCTGCTCCTGATGGATAAGGGAACATATCAAGGACATAATATTTAGGTTTGCTTTTATCCTCTTTTACTTTGTAAGTTTTATTATCAATCCAATATTGATGCCAACGTTTTTCTATTTCTTTAAAGTTGTATTCCATAGCCGAATATCTTGCAATTTTTTATTGGCGCAAATATAGTTATTTCTTCAGATTTAAACGAATTAATAACGATGCTTTCAGAGCATAATTTACATGTTCTGTTTTTATATATAAAAGAAATTGAGGGATTTTAGTATAAATTTGAGGATATAGTATAAAAAAAGAGCAGCAGGGAAAACAATGTCTCCTCTGCTGCTCTCTTTCTATAATTTTTAGTTTTCGGGCTCTACCCAATCACCATTCTCTTTTATAAGCTGAACAAGACGCTCTACAGCTTCCGCTGAAGAAATATTTTTCTCTATAAGGTTCTTCTTTTTGTAAAGAGAAATTTTGCCTTTCTCTGCGCCTACATAGCCATAGTCGGCATCAGCCATTTCTCCGGGACCATTGACAATACATCCCATCACACCTATTTTAAGATGTTTGAGGTGCGAAGTTGCCCCTTTCACCAATGCAACAGTTGTCTGTAGATCAAATAAGGTACGTCCACAGCTCGGACAAGAAATATATTCGGTTTTGCTTGTACGCACACGTGATGCCTGCAAAATACCAAACATATATGCATCGATATTTTTTAGAGGAATTACTCCTTCGTTCTGCAACATAATACCATTCCCAAATCCATCGAGATACAATGTCCCGAAGTCTGCTGCGGCTTTTATCTGAATGTCTTCCGACTCATTTTCTGTATAGCGACGATTGAGAACAACAGGCGTATCACAATCGTTATTCATCAATGTGTGAATAAAAGCACGCTGTTCGCCTACTCCGTTGATATGATCGGTAGAAAGAATAACAACGATAGACTTATCATTCTTCAACAACGCTAAAATATCTTTATCCAACTCAGGATAAGACAAGCGGAGGAATTTTATAGCCGAATTTGTTTCGCTGATTTTATTCCAATTCGATTTATCAAACAACGGATAAGTATTTTCCTCACCTTTCCAGCCCTCAAGGTCTATAATAGAAGGAATTGCCCTAGGTGCAGCAATAGGAAGCTCCTTGCCTACATATAAATAGTCGGGCAAGAAATGACTATTTAGCTCAAAATTACCTTGCGAACGATCTGAAATGACAACAGGAACACTATCACCTCCAATATTTCCTACTACATACGTCTCACGTCTGTCGGTAGAAAAAGGCGAGAACTTATCACTTGCTGTGGCTACTATTTCAGGATGATTTTCTTTTTGCTTAATATATGCTATCAGCTTACGGGCAACCGGTACTTCATACTCAGGATCTTCGCTCAACGACACACGAATCGTGTCTCCGATTCCATCCGACAGGAGCGAGCCTATACCAACCGCCGACTTGATGCGCCCATCTTCACCGTCTCCGGCTTCGGTTACACCTAAATGCAAAGGAAAATTAAGACCTTCTTTTTCCATACGAGCAATCAGCAGGCGTACAGCCTTTGACATGACCACCGTGTTTGATGTCTTCATCGAAATGGCAATATCCTTAAATCCTTCTTCGAGGCAGATATGTAAAAATTCCATACAGGATTCTACCATTCCTTCAGGTGTATCACCATAGCGGCTCATAATACGATCGGAGAGAGAACCGTGATTTACCCCGATACGGATAGCCGTCTTATGTTCTTTACAGATATCGAGTAAAGGAACTAGTTTAGCTCGTATTTTTTCTATTTCCTGAGCATATTCTTCGTCAGTATATTCGAAAGTTTCGAAAGTTTTTACCCTATCTACAAAGTTTCCCGGATTGATACGTACTTTTTCTACAACCTTAGCTGCGGCCTCGGCTGCACGAGGGTTGAAGTGTATATCGGCAATGAGCGGAGTATTATATCCTCGCCCACGCACCACTTCTTTTATATTTTTCAGATTATCGGCTTCGCGAACCCCCTGTGCTGTAAGGCGCACATAGTCGGCTCCGGCTTCTACTATTCTTATTACCTGTTCGGCACTTGCTTCTGTATCGTTCGTATTGGTGTTTGTCATCGACTGCACCCTGATAGGGTTATTTCCGCCCAGTGGAGTATTCCCTATTCTGGTTTCGGATGACAGACGTCTTTTATAATTAAAGTAATTCATATGAATTTTATGTTGTTTTTTAGTTGGGATCCGAATATTATAACAAAGATAAACTTTTTTTGTTTCACTGATAAGGAATCCCTGTGAGCGTTAATTAGGCAAGAGAAAAATACTTGTTTCTCATTTGCTTTAAAAATAAATTTTTAATGTTTATTTTTACAGAAAAGATTTAATACCATGACAAAAAGAACATTACTCTTACCCTTTTTCTGCCTTTTGTGCTTTGCTTCAGCACTTCACGCAGAAGTAAAACTAGCTAACATCTTCTCCAACAACATGGTTCTTCAGCGTGACAAACCTATCAAAATATGGGGTTGGGCTGACAAGAATGAAGCTGTTGAAGTACACTTTCTGAATCAAATAAAAAAAGTAAAGGCCGATAAGAATGGCGCTTGGGTTGCAACACTCAATCCTGTATCGTATGGCGGTCCTTACACAATGGAAGTAAAAGGAAAAAAGAATAGCATCACATTGAATGATATCCTTATCGGTGAAGTATGGCTATGTTCGGGACAATCGAACATGGAAATGGCTGTACACGGATGGGGATCAGTCTATAACTATGAGCAGGAAATAAAGGATGCCAATTATCCTCAGATACGTGCATTCAACGTAGTGAAAGATATCAGCATGAAACCCAAAGACAATCTAGGCGGAACATGGCAGGTATGTTCTCCTCAAACCGTATCGGAGTTCTCTGCCGTTGCATACTTTTTTGCTCGCAAATTAAATAAAGAATTGAACATCCCTGTAGGCATTATCAACTCCTCGTGGGGAGGGACAGATATAGAAACATGGACAAGTAGCGATGCTTTTAACAGCCTTCCCGAGAAATTCAGAGAAAGATACAAAGACTTTAAGGTTGACAACTTTGATGAGTTTGCCAAAACCAATGAAGAAAACAAAGCTAAATACCTAAATGCACTGAATAATGATCCGGGCATCAGTGAAAAATGGTACGAACCTTCATTCAACACCTCAGCGTGGAACAAGATGCAATTGCCACAGATGTGGGAAAATGTAATTGGCAATATTGATGGTATCGTATGGTTCAAATATAACATTTCGCTACCAAAAGAAAGTGAAGGAAAAGCTGCGACAATAGATTTAAGCGTAATAGACGATAATGACATTGTATGGATAAACGGTATAAAAATTGGAGAAACAGAAGGTTATGCGGTTAAGAGGAGCTACAAGATACCGGAAAATGTACTGAAAAGTGGAAACAATACCATTGTTGTAAAAATCACCGATAACGGTGGCGGTGGGGGTATATATGGAAAAACAGAACAAATGTATCTGCAAGTGCAAGGGAAGCAATACCCTTTGGCCGGAGAATGGCAATACAAAGAAGCCGTAACCAACAAAATGTATCAGTTTATCGATATTTCTCCTAATATGTATTATTCGCTGCTATACAACGGTATGATAAACCCTATAACCGGATTAGCCATCAAAGGAGCTATCTGGTATCAGGGAGAAAATAATGCATCGCAGGCGTACAACTATCGTACCCTATTCCCTACAATGATAAACAACTGGCGTACAAAATGGGGCTACGAATTCCCATTCTACTGGGTACAGCTGGCTAGTTATACGGCAAAGGACGACAAGCCGGTGAATAGCGAATGGGCAGAATTGCGTGAAGCCCAAACAATGACACTATCTCTTCCTCAAACAGGTGAAGCTGTGATTACAGATATAGGCGATGCAGATGACATTCACCCTCGCAACAAACAGGATGTTGGCCTTCGCCTTGCTCTTATCGCACTCAATAAAGATTATGGCAAGAAGGATATCGTATATTCAGGCCCTACCTTTAAAGAAATGAATATTGAAGGCAATAAAGCAGTCATTTCGTACAACAACACAGGTAAAGGGCTATGCGTAAAGAACAAGTACGGATACGTTGAAGGTTTTACCATTGCAGGAGCAGATCAGAAGTTTGAATGGGCGAAGGCTTATATCGACGGAGATAAAGTAGTGGTTTACTCAGAGAAGATAGCTAACCCTGTGGCTGTACGCTATTCTTGGGCAAATAATCCGGATGTGAATCTGTTTAATCAAGAAGGATTGCCTGCCGCACCTTTCAGAACTGATAATTGGAAAGGAATTACACAGCACGATTAAAAGAATAGAAAGAATAAAACAGGCTGTCCTAAAAGTAGAAATTACGTTTAGGGCAGCCTGTTTTATATAAGTCACTATCGTCTATTACGTGGGTGATGTTCTATGATTTCCTGACGCAGATACTCCCTGTCCATATGCGTGTAGATCTCGGTAGTGGTGATCTTTTCATGTCCGAGCATCAATTGAATAGCTCTGATATTTGCACCACCTTCAAGCAAGTGTGTCGCAAACGAATGGCGGAAGGTATGTGGACTGATCGTTTTCTTTATACCAGCCTGTATAGCGTATTCTTTAATAAAATGAAAGACCATAATACGGGATATCGCAGTGCCTCTGTTACTTAGAAAGAGGGCATCCTCCGAACCTTTCTTTACATTTATTTCCTTGCGGTATATCAAATATTTTTCTATTTCCTTGATTGCCGTGTGCGATATAGGGACAAGACGCTGCTTACTCCCCTTACCTTGTACCTTGATAAAACCTTCATCAAAAAACAGATCGGAGAATTTGAGTGTAGTAAGTTCTGAGATACGCAAGCCACAACTATAAAGGGTTTCTAAGATTGCACGATTGCGTTGCCCTTCTTTCGTTGACAGATCGATCACCGACATTAATTTTTCTATTTCGTCAAGAGCAAGTACGGTTGGTAACTTCAATCCGATCTTCGGACTATCGAGTAATTCGGTCGGGTCGTTTTGCATATAGCCATCCAACACTAAGAAATCATAAAACGACTTTATCCCTGAGATGATCCTTGCTACAGAACGTGCATTTATCCCTATATCATACAATTGGGCTACAAACTGTTGCAGATTATCGAGCGTAACATCTTCTACTTTCAGATTCTCATTTTGCAGAAACCCCGATAGTTTAGCCAAATCAGTCATATATGCATCAATGGAGTTGGGCGATAATGATTTCTCCAACAATAGATAATTCCTGTATTTTCTGACTATATTATCTTCTTTTGCCATCCTGCTATATTGATAAGCCGATATCCATAAAGAATATCTTTTAACCTTATTTCATTTATTTATAACTACAAATATATATCTTTGTAGACGGAGTATAGTACATCCGGATTATCTTAATTGTTTTTAGTTTTTATGAAGATTTTCAAATCTATATTCAACTATCTTATTACCAGATATACAAAAGTACAGTTACTTATTATATTGGTAATCATATTTTTTGCATTCTTCATCAGCGATAGCAATATATTTGCCCGCTTTGGATATGATGCAAAAATAATGGAGTTGAATAGCCAGATAGATTATTACCGTGAGAAAACGGAACAAGATAAGGAAAAATTGAAGTTGCTGGAATCTGATAAAGACCAGATCGAAAAATTTGCACGCGAAAACTACCTGCTTAAAAAAGACGATGAAGATGTCTTTGTGGTAGAATAACATATCTAATTTTGTAATGAAGCAAAACCCTAAGCTTAAAAACATTCTGTTTCAAATATCAGCTATACTAATTCTTTTAGCTGCAATCATTTATTATTTCCAGCCCGAAATAGCCAAATATATACTGATAGCCGGAGCTGTGGGGTATACAGCCATTACCTTTACGACGCCTTATCCGGGAAAGAGCTTCCGAGGAAAGCGACTCTTCAATATAATGGTGTTTGCAGCATTGCTGATGTGTGTATCAGCCTATCTGATGTTTGTAAATATTACAGGATGGGTAGTCACCATACTTATTGCCGCTATACTTACTTTATATGGTACCATTGCCATGTCGATGGAGTATAAAAAAGAGCAAAAAGACGAGGAGTAAAAAATGAAAGGGACTACTATATTTCTATAATGTAATCCCTTTCCCAATCTCTATTTACAATAAATGCTTAATCACTAAGCGAGGAGATTATATTTTCAGACCCAACATCAGGGCTTCATACCCAATGCGGAAATGTATCCTGCGTTCTTCTTGCAATGTTTAAATTTCATATTTTCCAGTAAATCAGTCATCGCTTTTTTCACGACCTCTTGATTTGATCTTGCTGCTCGTATTTTTGCAAAATTTCCCCTGTCTTGCTTGGTATACTCAACTATCAAATCCCAATTTTCGGGTTTAGGTATCGTTACCATACAGCTATTAGGAACCATTTTCTTATACGGCCAGTAATGCCATCCTATATTGTTGCGCTCCATCAGGCGTGTCCATCCGGCAATCCACTGGTCTGTATTTTCGCCCGTTTCGCCCATATAAATTGGTAAATTCACACTATCTCTAAACTGTACAAAATCCTGAATATTAGACTGCAATGTGTCGCACCAATAGCGATGGCAGGTATACATCAGTTTATCATCAAATTTAGAGTCTTTAAACATCTTGAAGTTTCCATTCCACTGTGCTCCGCCAAGCAACACAATATGATTCTTATCTACCATGCGGATCGTGTCTACACATCTTTTGTATAGCGGCTCTAACGAATCATTCAAGTGAGCATACTCTTTGAGAAAATAATGCGCTATGGGCTCATTCAGAAGATCATAACCCAGTACAATTGTGTCATTCGCATAATGCTCCGCTACTTTTTTCCATATATCACAAAACAATTCTTTGCTCGGCTCACTTTCCATCAGCCAAGGATATCCGTAGCTATCATCAATATTATCACCTGTTTGTCCCCCCGGAGCATCATGCATATCCAGTATAACATACAAACCCTCTTGGCGACACCACTCTACGACCTGATCTATCATCCCAAAACCGTTATGATCGGAAGCCTGTCCCATATAATCTTCATTCGTAAAGAGTTTATAATGAAACGGTATCCTCACTGAATTCATTCCGGTTTGTTTGATATATTTTATATCTTCTTCTGTTATATAATTCTTTTTAAACTCATTCCAAAACCAGTTTGTGAAATCAGGCCCAACCATTTCACAAAAAGCCTCATTGATCAGGCGATACGAACTTGCATCCTGAAAGAGAAACATATATCCTTCGGGATTGAGCCAGTTACCCAAATTGATTCCTTGAATAAGAAATTTTTTACCATCGGGCTTTATCAAATTAGGTCCCTCTACACGGATAAAGCGATCGGAAGATTGTTTCTCTTCCTTCTTCGATTGACAGGATAGAAAGATTATAAGCAAGGGCAATAAGTAAAATAATTTTCTCATAGTTTTTATATTATAATTGCGTTTTGACATAAGAAGAGGCTGTCTTAAAAATCAGTAACTATTCTTATATAAGACAGCCTCTTGTTGTACTTTATTCTGTCACAGAGAAAGTACCCTTTAGGGTAGCGTTGCTATGACCGCCTACCCAAACATTAAAATCACCTTTTTCAGCCTTCTTTACTAAATCTCGACCGTAGAATGCTAAATCATCTGTTGTAAGTTTAAATTCAATTGTCTTTGCTTCTCCTGCTTTCAGTGCTACTCGTTGAAAGCCTTTCAATTCTTTCACAGGGCGTACAACCGAGCCTACAACATCCTGTACATAGAGCTGAGCAACTTCTGTTCCATCTACACTTCCTGTATTTTTAAGAGTTGCTTTTACCGTCAGTGTACCATTCATAGGAACAGTTGAAGCGGAGAGCGTTATATTTGAATATTCGAATGTCGTATAAGAAAGTCCATATCCGAAAGGAAATAGCGGATCTTTACCCGAATCTAAGTAAAAGGATGTATTACCAAGAGAGGTCTGCCCTGCTTCGAGTGCAATATCATCGAGTGCCATCACCTTCTCAGGAGCCGGACGCCCCGTATTATTATGGTTGTAATACATCGGTATCTGCCCCACCTCACGTACAAACGTAGCTGGAAGCTTTCCACTTGGATTGGCTTTTCCGAATAATAGATCGAGAATAGCAACCCCCCCCATCGTTCCGGGATGGAAGTTAAATAATACCGCATCAGCATACGGAAGATCCCGCTCTATTGTTAGCGGACGACCTGCCATAATAACTAATACTACAGGTTTACCTGCACTTTTTACCGCCTTCAGCAAGTCTGATTGTAATCCTATCAGATTGATATTGGATAAAGAGTGAGCTTCTCCTGAAAGGATGGCTTCTTCTCCCAAGAAAACTACAGCCACATCAGCCGAGGCTGCAGCTTGTTTGGCCTTTTCAAAATTAGCAGTACTCTTATCACGGGAATATGCTAAGCCTTGCTCGTATACATAATTAACATCTTTATATTCTCCTTTGAGCGCAGCAATAGGAGTTACCGTGTAATTCTTATCGCCGTCAAAAACCCATGTTCCCATCTGATCGTGTGGCGCATCTGCCATCGGCCCTATAATAGCCACCTTTTTGCCTCGTGACAATGGTAATGTATTATTATCATTCTTCAACAAAATAGCAGACTCTATAGCAGCCTGTCTTGCAGCTTTTAGATGTGCATCAGCATATAAGACAGATTCCTTCTTGGTATCTACATAAGGATTTTCGAATAGTCCCATCCGGAATTTGATACGAAGTATATTACGTACCGCATTATCTATTGTTTCTACCGAAACTTTTCCTTCTTTTACCAATTGCGGCAAATACTGAACATATGATCCACTAACCATTTCCATATCCAGACCCGCATTGGCTGATATTTCAGCTACTTGTTTACTATCCTTAGCAAATCCGTGAGCGATCATCTCGGTCATTGAAGCCCAGTCGGAAACCACAAATCCATCAAATTTCCATTCGTCACGCAAAATCTTTTTCAGTATATAACTATTCCCCGAAGCAGGAATACCATCATTATCGTTGAATGAAGTCATAAGTGTTGCAGCACCTGCTTTAATTGCCTGTTGGAATGGAGACAGATATACATTGTGCAATAAAATGGGAGGTATATTTGTACTGTTATAGTCACGTCCGCCTTCGGCTGCGCCATATCCCACAAAATGCTTTACACATGCAGCAATAGAATTAGGATCATTGAGATTTCCATTTCCTTGAAAACCCTTTACCATAGCAGCACCTAGTATACCCGCCAGATATGGGTCTTCACCCAAACTTTCGGCTATACGCCCCCAACGTGCATCACGAGATATATCAAGCATCGGAGCAAATGTCCATGTGACACCTGTAGAACGAGCTTCTACGGCAGCAATACGCGCTCCTTCTTCCACTACTTGTGGGCTGAAAGAAGCTGCTTGTCCTAATGGAATAGGGAATATTGTTTTAAATCCGTGAATTACGTCACGTCCTATAATCAGAGGAATACCCAGCCGGCTGTTTTCCATCGCTTCTTTCTGAAGCTTGTTAACCATTTCCGGATCGGTAACATTCAGCAAAGAACCTATACCACCCGCCTTAACTGGCTGAATGATGCTATTATCTAACATCTGTGCCGAAGCTTGCCGGATGAGAGCAACCTTTTCAGCCTTGGTCATTTGCGAAGGCTTTTTCTGCCCCTGACCACCGGCAATGCCCATCCTTTCGAGGAAGGTATTCATATCATCTTCGCTATATTGAGCGATAGCCTTATCGTCTACAGCGAAGAAGCTAACCTGATTCATTTGCCCTATTTTTTCTTCAAGGGTCATTTTTGAAATGAGGTTTTCAATACGCTTCTCCACATCGTCTTGAGCCAAACATGTTGAATACAAACCAAACAATACGGATATACCTAACAATCCTAATTTTCTAATTATCATATATTTTATTCTTTTTGATATACTCTTACATAATCAATCTCATAAGTAGCCGGCAAAGCTGATTCGTCAACACCCTGAGCTCCTCCCCAGTTGCCTCCCCATGCAAGGTTTAGCTTGAGGTAAAACGGAGCATTAAACGGCCAGGTATCTTTGTTTCCTTTTTTATCATTTTCAAAAGTAAAAACAACTTTACCATCTATATATGTCGTTATTTTATCTGCCGTCCATTCAAGGGCATATACGTGAAACTCAGTCTCAAGATCCGCAACCGCTTTTTCTGCCTCTTTTTGAGTATTTATACTATGATTGTAAGATTTAGTATGAATCGCAGAGTGCGTCACATCTTTTTGATAACCTACATATTCCATAATATCAATTTCGCCATCATCGGGCCAAGCCGTGAAATTTTTTGGCATCATCCAGAAAGCAGGCCAAGTGCCTTTTCCTCCGGGAAGCTTCAGCCGTGCTTCAAAATAGCCGTACTGCCAGCTTTTATTTGTATTCACACGAGCAGATAATATCTCTTTTCCAATCTTTTTAGCAATTATTTTCAGTGAACCATCGTATATCATGGCACAGGTATCTGTTCCTCTATGACCTGCAATATAAGTTTGCAACTCATTGTTTACCCAACCCGGAGCAGCCGTTTCATAAAACCATTCGGTTGAATTGGGTAATACTGCTTTTCCTTCATTTGTTCTTGGGTCATTAAATTCATCTTGCCAAACAAGGGTGTATCCCGAAGGAACATAGTTGACCTCTTTTCCTGCCTCTTGCTTGATGATGTATTCTTTTTTGTCAGCACCTCTACTAAAGGTTAAGGTAGCTGTACGTTCTAATGTCGTGTTATTGGTCGTTACATTTACTTTTATAGTTGTAGTTTCATCGGCATAGCCTACCGTAGGTGTGATTGTACACCACGATTGGTTCGACGAAATTGTATAGTACCTGTTTGATTTTATTATTATTTCTTTCTCTCCAACATCGCTTGTAAAAGTCAATTGAGTCGGCTCAAATGTTATATCAAACACAGTAACTGGTGCGGGATCTTTCTCTGAATCTCCACAAGCAAAAAGAAATATGGGTATTATTGCTAGTAGTGTAATATAATATCTTATCATTATTATTCGCTTTTTCTAAAAAAATAGGAGGATCTTAGAGTTAGAATATATAAAGAATAAGAAGCCTGCTTTCAAGCTATACCCGAAAACAGGCTTCTATCAACTTATTCTCATTCCATTCTTATCTTAAAAGTCTGAGACTTACTTCTTCTCTTGTGGTTTAAATGCCCATATCCAGCCAGTTCCTCCCAAAGCATGTGGTACCCATAATACCAATCTGGTACTAGTTAGCTCGAGGATTTGGAACTCTTTATTATTACGTGAGTTAGTATGATCTGATCCCAAAATATTAGTTTCTCCTTTGATATAAAGTTTCGTAAAATCGGCATTGAAAGTATACGAACCTTTCTTCGGGCTTACGTCGCTTGGTGATAAATAAGTCGTAAAATTCAACCCTCCAGTAACATCAAATGTCATATGTCCTGTATACCCCTCAGGAGTAGCTTGATTTATGCCCCCTGCATTCCACCAGATATCTCCTGAATTTTCAGGATTTGTCATTGCCCACCACACTTTATTATCTCCCAAAGTTCCGTCAAAAACCCATGATTTACCGCTCAGATCTTCTCCAACCAAAGCATAATAGGCTTCAGGAAGAGGAGTATCAAGCTGTGTGATCTTAATATTTATGGTCTTTTTGATATACTCCGGATTATCAATACCTGACGATATATAAGGCGTAGTTACATAATAAGATAGGGTATGTTCTCCAGTAAATGGGAATATAATATCCTTAATCTCATCTGTATACTTTTGATTAAGTATGTAATCCCAATATCCGGTAACTCCCTTGGTTGCCATTTTTATAGAAACTTTGTTGCCTCCGGGAGTAGATTGAGTTGCCTCCAGAACAATATTGTCCGCAGAGAAACTATTACTTAATTCGTCCCTATCTTCAATAGGAGAACAAGCATATATGAAAATCAACAAAAAAAGTATAGAAGCTGATTTTATTCCTTTAAAAATATTTATATTCATATTTTTCTCTTTTTTATTGTATTAAAAATCACCATCCCGGATTTTGTGTATAAACTCCGTTTGACAGACGTACTTCAGATTCAGGTATAGTAACAAGGCCTTTAGTTTCAGTACGGTAAGTTACTTTATATTTCCCTGTACTTCCCGAGTTATTCACATCAATCTCTGTACCGTAATAATTTTTGTCTGCTTTCGCTACATCTCCCCAACGAACGAGGTCGAACCAGCGAAGCCCTTCGAATGCGAACTCATATTTACGTTCATTTTTAAGTGCATCTAGAGAATAAGCAACAGGAGGTAAACTCACGCGAGCACGTACCTTGTTTATACCATCAGCTGTTTCAGTAAGCTCAGAGTGCATTAAATAAATGTCTGAAAATCTTAGATAATAGAAGTCCTGTGCTGCCCACAACTGCATTGGATCTCCATTCACCATATTGTATAAATAGTAGAACATCCCTTTGATACTTTCTTCATCTTTACCTCGCTTTCCATTATGCTGGAGAGTAGTATATTTTCTGTTTACAAGACCTGTTTCTTGATCTCCTTTACTGCTCTGCCAATTTGCTGCTCCATCATCCGAGCTTTTCTTAGACAGGTTTATTACAGAAGCCTCTTTGCGTAAGTCTCCGTCTGCCCATGAATTATAGAAAGCAGTATGAATGGTTCCCCATCCCCATCCTTCACCGAATGGCACCATAGAGTTTCCGCGAATACCGAAGAATAAAGGAATACGGTTGTTGTATTTTTGACCAATACTCCAATTTGCCAAACCATAACGCAAAGCAAACATTACCTCTTTGTTCCCTGTACCTATTGTTGATTTTGGTCCATCTTGTCCAACCCATTTCAGTCCAAGTTTATCAGCCCAAGGTAATGGAGGGTTTTGGGAATCAAATTTTGGATCAAAATTCTTTGCATTTTCATTTACATAAGCATACGGCCATAAGTTTCTAAAATCAGGAGTTAATTCATAGCCACTATTATCTCTTACATCTTCAAGTTCTTTTACCACTTTATCTTTTGTCAGACTTCCTTCGGCAAGAGGGATGTCGTTGGTTGCAGTACCTTCTATATTAGTCATGTAACCTGTATAAAAAAGATATGTGCGTGCCAGATAAGCTTTTGCTACCCAAAGATTAGCATGTCCGTAGTCTTCCAACGGAAGATCAGTGCCTTTAATCCGAGGCAAATGCTCTATAGCTTTAAGAAAATCTTCTGCAATAAACGAGAATGTCTCTTGAAAAGATGCACGAGGTACTTTACGGTCAGCTTTTGTTGTAGGAATTAGAGGCATTCCTCCAAAGAATCTGGCAGCTCTGTACATCAAGAACCCTCTCATGAAATAAGCTTCGCCTAAAGTATTGTTTAAAAATTCGTCTGTCTCTTCTTTAGTCTTAAAATAAGAAGAGAAATCTTTGGATTGAACTGCTTCAATAATGGCATTCGCTCTATAGACTCCATTGTATGTTTCTACCCAAAGTGATTTGTAGGTATCTTCAACCGGATCTTTGAAATCATCAACATTCTTAGCATTTACGTCGTCAGGGCCTCCTCCACCCAACATACAGTCATCTAATAAGTTTGCAGCACAATGCTCTTCACTGAAAACACCATCAACATAAAGTGCACTGTAAACTCCGTTCATTGCCTCATCTATATCTTTAGGTGAACTGTAAAAACTGTCCAAGTCTTTTTGATAGAGATTTTTTGTATCTAGCTGATCTTCGCAGCTAATAAAAAAAGGCAATAAAGCATATATTATATATACTATTTTTTTCATATTCAATAATTATAAAGTTATATTAACACCAAACATTACTGTACGAGGAAGAGGGAATAATCCTAAATCTACGCCTCCAGCCCATCCATAATTATAATATATACCATTATCTTTTGCATCATTTCCAGACCAACCTCTTTCAGGATCCATACCATCATATTTAGTAAAGGTGTATAAGTTGTTAATAGAAACATATACGGAAGCCCTCTTAATAAAATTGGTTTTCTTCAACAGTTTGTCGAAATGATATCCAAGGGTTAGATTACTTACTCTCAAATAGTCCGCATCATGCATATATATATCTGATATTAACATATTATTTGCACTGGTAGTATAAGTCAATCGTGGTATCCTGTTAGAAGTTCCTTCACCATGCCAACGGTCAAAAATTTGAGTTGTATAGTTTTGCCATGGACTATCAGCAAACGAACGATAAGACTGCATTACCTGCATACCAAATTTTCCTACTAATGTAGAGTTTACATAAAAACCTTTATATTCTGCATTCAATTGTATACCTAATTCAAAATCAGGCTGATACTTCCCCAACATCACCTTATCTTTTTCGTCAATTATTCCATCATCATTCTGATCAACAAAACGAACGTCTCCCGGCTTACGAGCAACACTTTCTTCATCTCCACCTATCTTAATTGGTACTCCTTTTGAAGTTACATACGCATCTACTTCTTGTTGGTTTTGGAAGATCCCTGTAGTTTTATAGCCATAGAAAAATCCCATCGGATGACCAACTTCTATACGCGAGATATACGAAGTCCCTTGTGAAAGAACATCAACAGGCCCGGTAATAATTCCTTCTGCATTAGCTATACGAATAACTTCATTTTTATTATGAGCTCCACTTAGAGTAACTCCATATTTGAAGTCATTGTAAGAGTCGTTCCAGTTTAAAGCAATCTCATATCCAGAGTTACGGACATCACCACCATTTACAAATGGAGCATCTGCTCCATTTGTACCTAAAATCGGAGGTTGAACGAGCCAGTCCTTAGTAGTTTTAACATAGTAGTCGAAAGTTAATCCAAGCCTAGAGGCCAAGAATCTAGTATCTAAACCGACATTAACCTGTTCTGAGGTTTCCCACTTAATATCAGGATTAGGAACATTTGCAGGAAGTGCTCCTGCAGATGGCACCTCTTTGTTTGAACCAAAATAATAACCATTATCTACATATCTGATATTCGAAGAATAAACAAAGTTTGGTATACTTTCATTACCATTCTGTCCCCAGCTAGCTCTTAATTTACCGTAATTCAACCATGATGAAGTTGATTGCATAAATTCTTCTTCCGTAAAATTCCATCCTGCCGAAACAGACGGGAAGTATCCCCAGCGATTACCGCGAGCAAAATTGGAAGAACCATCAGCACGGAATGTAAAGTCAACCATGTATCGTTCTTTGAAATTGTAGCTTAAACGGCCAATGTAAGAGAATAGTCCACCTCCTTGAGCCCACCAGTCTGCACCTGTTGTTGATATTTGAGAAACAGTCGTCGGAACTTCCGCATTATTTAAATATGCATGATCGAATGAGCCCGGATATTTTGAATTAGACTTATGACCATTAAGTTCTGTATTGGTCATATTTTTGACCCATTCTGTACCTAATAATCCACTGATTTTATGATCATTTATTTTTGTTTCATAAGATATAGTGTTGGTCCATGTTGTTGCTGCTCCCATATTCATACCTTGGTCAATACCATCCGTTGTATTCTCTTGAAATTTACCTAGCATATAAATTGGAGCGTACGACCTGCTTTTACCAAACCATGAATTAACACCAAATGAAGACCTGAACTTTAATCCATCCATTGGCTCAAATACTGCGAAAACGTTTCCTACAATTGTGTTACCACTTCCTGCATTGTATTGGTGACGGAAATACATTCTTGCTAAAGGATTTATAAGATTAGCAGAAATACCCTCAAGAGCAGGTCCATAACCCCAAGTCTTTGGCAATATATTCTCATTCTCTGTCCAATATGCCGGTATTAATGGTGTAGAAACTAAAGCGTCATGCAAGTCGTTCCAATAGATATTACCATTGGCTACAGATCTGTTTATAGTATTTGTGTAAGTTACATTTTCACCTACTGTCAACATTGGTTTAGTACCTCTTTTCAATAAAGTAAATTCGGTATTCATCCTTCCGGTAATACGCCTATAGCCGGCATCCGTCACATTTCCTCCAACAATACTTTTCTGGTCATAATATGAAAATCCAAGAGCATAAACAACATCTGTACCCGATCCGGTAATATTGATTGTATGGCTCTGAACAGGTGCATCTTTTTGAGTGATTTCATCCACCCAGTCTGTCCCTTTCCATCCCGATTGGAGTCTGTCCCAAATATACTGGCCATACTGCTTACCTACATTTCCGGCAAAAACATTAGTATTGTCCAAATATGTATTATCATTTATCATCTTATTCTTCCAATCGAAAAGAGGAAGCCCTTCATTAGAACGCGCTTCATCAATAATATACATATATTCCTGAGCATTCAGAGCGGGTAATTTTTTATAAATATTTTGGACGCCGAAATACCCATCATAGGTTATTGTTGGAGAAGAGTTCTTCTCCCCTCTTTTTGTAGTTACTAGAATTACACCATTCGCCGCACGCGAACCATAAATAGCTGTAGAAGCTCCATCCTTCAATACATCAATAGACTGAATATCAGACGGGCTAAGATAATCTATCCCCCCTACGGCTACACCATCTACGATGTAAAGAGGATCGGAATTACCAATGGTACCCATACCACGAATCGTAACTTTTGTTCCCGATCCAGGTGCTCCACTATTACGTGTAATGCTAAGTCCCGGTGCTACACCTTGGAGAGCTTCCATAGCTGTAGTCGGCTTGACTTCTGTTATCTTATCTCCTTTTATATTCGTATTAGCTCCCGTTAACAGAGCTTTTTTCTGTACACCATATCCAACAACAACAACTTCATCAAGTTCTTTTGCTGATTCTATCAGAACAACATTTATTTGTTTCTGATTTCCTACTTTTATTTCCTGACGGATATACCCTACATAGGAAAATACAAGTACATCGTTGCTATTGTCAACTTTGATTGAATATTTTCCGTCAATATCGGTCAATGACCCAACCGCTTTACCCTTAAGGGCAACAGTGGCTCCGATGATCGGTTCTCCTGTATTGTCAGAAACTACTCCTGTAATCTCTTGTGAAAACAATTGAATGTAACAGGATAATGTTAATAATAATAACAAAATTTTTCTCATGCTTAATTAATTTTGCTGAATTCAATTTGCTGATTAATGCTACTAAATTCTGTTTTGTTTATAAATTCTTTGACTGAAGTGAGATGATTCGTATTTTTCTAGAGTCTTGTATATAGACTTATGCTATCGGTAAATAAGTTCTCTAGTAAAATGAGGTAAATTGTATTTATCTTATGATATAATGAAATAAGTTTGTTTGTTTTTCTCACTCTTATGCAATCGGTTAATGTTTTTCATACTAGATTTTCGTTAGCCATGTCTATAAGGTTTTTGGTTTAGTTACAATAAGTTAAATATAAAAGAACCATAAACTCTTTATTCTTTCAGTAACAGGGCGGCTTCTTTTCCCTTGAAGACCAAAAGGTTTAAATATTTACGATTCTGTATCATTTGATTATGAAAATTTTAAATTATTTGAAAACGATTCAGGAGAAAACATTCTTCATATTTGCTAGGTCTCTATAAAGTTTTACATATAAAAATATGTATTCTGGGAATTGGTATTTATAAATAAGGTAATTAGATTAATTCGAAAACGGTATAAAGGACAATCTTCTTCTCTCCTTTTACCACATAGATATTCTTAAATTATTCTACCATGATCAGATTTAGGATTAAGTTAACATGTAAGAGAAATAGGTAACTCTTGTTTTTATTCGTTAACACAAAAATAGGGTTGATGTTTTTGTTTTTACATATTTTCACTACAACAAAAACTCAAAAAAGAACTAAATTAAACACTACATCAATACTACACATAAAATTTAATTATCTATATATAAGATATATATAAAATTTAATAAGATTTGTATAATTTCCACATAGATCAAAAAAGTATATCTAAGTCGTCCGAAAATAATATAAAGAATAACTCCTTGCCCAATTTTAAAAATCTAAAATAGTAGTAGTATCAAAATTATATTGGTTATTTTTCCTAATCGATTTAAGCTAAATACATAGCACTTTCACTACTACAAACAGAAGATATATCATCTGTATATCAAACTATTAAAACAAAAACAAACTTTACACCCATTTTTTATAATTATATTTGTATATTTGATACCAATAGGAATATAAATGTAGAGATCCAGAACAAAACATTAACTTCATATGATATCAACTGCCCATTTGAAATTTCGATAGTTAACCATATTTTATAAAAAAATATAACAATAAAAATTAAATTCAAATATATAAGAGGATTTATCCAGTAGTAGCGCAACTCGATGGATCATATGATAAACACATCGTTGGGAAGATGAATAAACACATACTATGTTTTATATTTTCAGTAATAATTGGAATATCACTAGTTGTTCCTGCACATTCCACGTCTATCTGGCAACGTAAAATCACGAATTATGAACGAAGCCAATACAAAGCCGGATTTCAGAACTGGATGATAACACAATCTGACAAAGGATGGATATATTCGGCAAACTCAAATGGCTTGTTAGAGTTCGATGGAGTAAACTGGACATCATATCCAATAAGAAATAATGTGATACGAATTATTAAAATTATTGATAACAATATATATATTGGCGGGAGTTCCGAATTTGGTCTTTTTAAACCAAATGCAATCGGTCAGCTAACATACCGCTCCCTATCAGACAAATCAAAAAATTGGGGAGGAGAAGTTTGGAATATAGAGGATGGGGGAGATGTGATCTACTTTATAAGTGAACGTTATATCCATATATACCACAAGAAGGTAGGAAATGTCAGCATGATAGATTCCGATACAAAAATAGACTGTTCTCTTTTACATGAAGGAACATTGTATCTGGCAACACCGAATGGAATCTTTTATCTAAACTCGAATAACAAACTAACATTTCTGGAAGCATCCGAACCATTGAGTGGGCATAAAATTGTAAGCCTATTATCATACAATAAAGATATATTAGTAACATCGGCGAAGAAAGGTTTATATCTGTTAAATAAAAGCAACATACAACAAGTTAACTCCATAGCTGATAGCTTCATACAGAAGAATCAATTATTTAGCACAGCCATATCAGGATCAAAAATCGCTATTGGATCAGTCCAAAACGGCGTCATCATATTCGACCTAAAAGATCCGTTCTACAAAGAAGAGTTTAATATTAATAGTGGCTTAAAGAATAATACAGTTTTAGGGTGTTTTTTTGATAGTAATCAAAACTTATGGCTCGGACTTGATAAAGGAATAAGCTATATAAGCCTCAATTCTCCAATTAGTCCATTATTTGCAACAGTATCACCGATCGGCACAGGATACAGTAGCGCGATGTACAATAATGAACTATATTTTGGGACTAACCAGGCTCTTTATAAGCTGGATAAAGATAATCGGTATCAATTAATAAAAGGCTCGGAAGGGCAAATCTGGTCTACCAACATAATAGATAATACGCTCTTTAGTTCGGGGGATAATGGTATAATGGTAATAACCCCCACAGAGACGTACAAAATAGACCTTCTAGGAGCTTGGGAAACTCATGCCCTAAGCGAAGACAAGAATAAGCTTATGGTTGCTACCTATTCGGGATTCTGTATTCTGAAGAGGGAAAATGGACGTTGGATGTTTTCACATAAAATCCCTGAATTTAGAGACTCATTCCGAGGATTTATAGAAGATGACGAGCCCTATAATTTTTGGGTAGCAAATGCGAATGGTACCATGCGCCGACTAACCTTCGATAAAAATTTTGAAAAAATAATCCGATACAAGACCTATACGCTAAACAATAATGCTTTCGATTCCAATATTATTATCAGGAAGATAGAGAACAACCTGGTTATATGTACCCGCAACGGAATACTCCAATATAGCCGGATAACCGACTCGTTCGATCATTATACTCAACTCGAGTTGATGCTGGAAGGACCAAAGTATTATGAATTTCTCTATCTAGATAAATACAAAAATATTTGGTTTGTTGCCGATCGCAATCTAAAAGTTTTAGCATATAGCGAAGGTAAATACCAAGAATATATACATAACTGGGGGCTTTCGAACGAACTGATAGACAGCTATGAAAATATAAACATGATCGATCCCGAAACTGCAATTGTAGCCGTCGATAATGCCTTTGCAAGAATAGACATGTCAAGAAAAAATGGTAAATTCTCAACTATAAATACTTACATCCGAGAAATAACTTGTAGTAAAAACGACAGTATCTTAAGCTATGGCAGCAGCGAAAAAAGACTTTCATTGCCATACTCATTAAATTCTATAAAAATAAATTTTGCAGCAACCTTCTACGATCATTCCTCAGATATATTATATAGCTTCAGGCTGAAAGGAATAGATGACGATTGGAGTATCCCCTCGACCAATACTGTTAAAGAATACACCGGTCTCCACGAGGGTAAATATGTTTTCGAGGTAAAAGCATTTATTGATGGCAACCCCGATTCTTCGAGCATTACGTCATTTAGTTTTACAGTCCACCCCCCTTGGTACAGGTCGGTACTAGCTTATTTGCTCTATTCATTAGCTATAGTGATTTTAATACTTATCATCTATAAAAAAACAATCAGTAAACAAAAGAAAATTATACATCAGAAGGGCGAGGAGCTAATTGCTCAAACCAGACGCTATGAAGAAGAAACAAAGCTGAAAGATGAAGCAATATATGAGCTACAAAACGAGAATCTGAAAAATGAATTGAAATATAAAACGCAAGAGCTAAATGGTTATATGCTGAATGTGATCCGTAAAAATGAAATGCTCGAAAATGTGAAACGAAACGCATTAAATATATCCAAAGCCATTGATGAAGAAAAACAAATAAGTACAATCAAACAAAAAGTCATGAGCCTAATCAGTCAGATCAATACCAATATTGAGCATGACACTGACTTCGAAATATTCCAATCAAACTTTGACCTGATACATCAGGATTTCTTCAAACTGCTTGACGAACGGTTCCCTAATCTGACACGCAATGATAAAATATTGTGTGCATACCTCAATATGAACCTTTCCTCGAAGGAAATAGCGCCACTGCTCAACATATCGATACGGGGTGTAGAAGTAAACAGATACAGATTACGAAAGAAAATGGATCTGGATAGAGATGTGAATTTATCAGACTTCCTGCAAAGCTTGAAGCAATACGTCTGACATTTTGACAACAACAGGTAGACCAAAAGACGCTGAGAATATTCAGACCTATTCGATTTTCACTGTTTAACTTACAAACATTGATATTTTGTCGTAAAACATATTGAGAAATATACTCAATATATTTTAGGATAAAAATATAAATCTTATCTTCGAGAGATGTAACCAAGAATCAAACATCATGGACATCAGACTTGATAATAGATTACCCGAATATCCGTCTTTTGTTGAAGGGATACGCCGTGCACCCGATAGGGGCTTTAGGCTCAGTGCTGCTAAGACAATAACAGCACTTAAAAATGCTTTGCGATATATTCCCGTCGAATTACATGAAACCTTAGCTCCTGAGTTTCTCAAAGAGCTCAAAACCCGGGGACGCATCTATGGATACCGTTTCCGTCCACAGGGAGACATCTTCCCGAAGTCTATCGACCAATATAAAGGAAACTGTATTGAAGGAAAAGCCTTTCAAGTAATGATAGATAACAACCTTTGCTTCGATATCGCATTATATCCGTACGAGTTGGTTACGTATGGCGAAACAGGGCAAGTTTGTCAAAACTGGATGCAATATCAATTGATTAAAAAGTATCTTGAAGTACTTACAAGGGATCAGACCTTAGTTATTGAGTCCGGACATCCTCTTGGTCTATTCAAATCGAAGCCTGATGCTCCGCGAGTCATTATCACAAATTCCATGATGGTGGGCATGTTCGACAATCAGGCTGATTGGGAAATTGCCGCACAGATGGGTGTTGCCAACTATGGGCAAATGACAGCCGGAGGATGGATGTACATAGGACCACAAGGTATAGTACATGGCACATTCAATACATTACTAAATGCCGGACGCAAAAAATTAGGCATTCCTCAAGATAAGAACCTGGGAGGCTATCTGTTTGTTTCATCAGGGTTGGGAGGCATGAGTGGAGCACAACCCAAGGCTGCTGATATAGCGGGTGCTGTTTCTATTGTAGCTGAAGTAGATCTCTCTCGTATCGAAACACGTTTCAGACAAGGATGGGTACATCATATAATATCCGAAGCAAAAGAAGCTTTTGATATGGCTAAACAAGCTCAAAAAAATAAAAAGCCTTGTTCCATAGCTTATCATGGCAATATTATTGATTTGCTGGAGTATGCAGAAAAAAATCAAATTCACATAGACCTACTTTCAGATCAGACCTCCTGTCATGCAGTATACGAAGGCGGCTATTGCCCTGTTGGGATATCATTTGAAGAGAGGACAAGATTATTAAAAGAAGATAGGCAAACATTTCACAAGCGAGTAAACGATTCTCTTAAACGTCATTTTGAAGTTATCCGCAAACTAGTTGCTAAAGGTATATATTTCTTCGATTATGGTAATTCTTTCATGAAAGCAATATACGACTCGGGTATAAAAGAAATATCTAAAAATGGCATCGACGAAAAAGATGGCTTTATCTGGCCTTCGTATGTGGAAGACATCATGGGACCCGAATTGTTCGATTATGGATATGGACCTTTCCGTTGGGTTTGCCTCAGCGGAAAGCACGAAGACCTCATCAAAACAGACCATGCAGCAATGGAATGTATCGATCCTACACGAAGAGGACAAGATAAAGACAATTACGAATGGATTCGCGAAGCTGAAAAAAATCAACTGGTAGTTGGTACACAGGCACGTATCTTATATCAAGATGCTCTAGGAAGAATGAATATTGCTTTGCGTTTCAATAAACTGGTTAGAGATGGAGAAGTCGGCCCGATAATGTTAGGACGCGATCATCATGATGTAAGCGGTACAGATTCTCCATTTCGGGAAACAGCAAATATAAAAGATGGCAGCAATGTAATGGCAGACATGGCTGTACAATGTTTTGCCGGAAATGCAGCAAGGGGAATGAGCCTCGTTGCGCTTCACAATGGTGGAGGCGTTGGCATTAGCAAAGCCATTAACGGAGGATTTGGATTAGTTTGCGATGGTAGTGAACGAATTGACGAAATTATACGTTCATCTATGTTGTGGGACGTGATGGGTGGAGTAGCACGCCGTTCGTGGGCACGAAACGAACATGCAATCGAAACTTGCGAGTCTTTTAATGAGACTCACAATGATGGTTATCATATCACAATACCCTATATTGCAGACGAAGAATTAGTAAAGAATATTATAGAAAATAATTAATGAAGAAACTTATCACAATTATACTTCTGCTTTTATCAGCTAATGTTTTTAGTCAGAATATAGACCTAAAAAAGATAGCCGAGCAAATTACAGAAGAAGGAAAATACCTTTACCGGCTCGAAATAACAGCATGGCATGGGACAGATATTTTTACAAAAAGCTTCAAAGAGAAAGAGCGGATCGGTGGATATTTCTCCTATATTGATAATGGAACTGCAAAGTGTTTGTTCTTTTCAAGAAGCGCAAACCCAAAAGTAATCGGAGTCGTTTCGTTCGGAGATATTAAATTAGTAGAAACAGCAACTATAGACTTCAAGGAACGAGACTTCAGGGAAGATGAAAAGCTGCTGTTTACTATACGGCAAAAAGCTTTAGCCGAAATACAGGAAGACAGCGTCCTATTCAAGACATATAGCAATACAAGCTTCAATCTTATCCCCTATATCCGCAACGGAGAAAAGAGAGTATATGTATTAACCGCTCCAAAGGTTACCGGAGTAATGCTCTTCGGAAACGATTATCTGCTAACGTTTGACGAACAAAACAATGTGAAAGAGAAAAAAGAAATTCACAGAAATCTAATTCCTATCGACTTTGACGGAGGAAAAGATGCCGTAGTCTCTGTTCACTCTCATGCTCCTGAAACAGGTGACTTTATTACGCCTACTGATATTTGTACGTTGATGCTTTATGCACAATATGCCGGATGGGACACACATATCGTACTTTCCGACAATTATGTGAGTATATGGGATTGTGATACAGAATCACTTACCTTGGAGACAAGAGCAGATTATGATAAAACGAAATAAGCAGGATATACATGAAAACCATTTTACTTTGCTTGCTTTTCATTTCTATTGGGTGTAAATCTCAAAAGATAGGCTTATCAAAAAGAATTTATGAAGTCCAAAAAGAAATTTGTGGAGATAAAGAGTATTTAAAAGTATTTGAAAAAAATAGAAATGAAGTCTTATGGATACAGAAGATTGAAAGAATGTATAACGATACTGTATATTTAATAGAAGAGCATTACTATAGTGATGAAATTATTCCAATACAACACATGTATCATGCTATGTTTTGGAATAAAAGAGAAGCTAAAATGATATATTCCTATCATAAAAAAGATAAGAAGATAAAAATGTCTATAGAAAAACCTGAAGAAAATGATATTCTATATCATTTAGTAAACAATTGGGATACGATACAAATAAAAAAAAGAGCAATATACGAGAATCCGTTAGGTGGAGATGTCAACACAATTGTTACCCGCATTATAGTTAGTAATAAACAGATAGAAAGTCTTTGCTTTAAAACATTGTTTTAATAAATCGAATATCATGAGTTCAAACAAAATCGTTGAATGCGTACCAAATTTTAGCGAAGGACGCGATCTTGAGAAAGTAGAAAAGATCGTAAATGCTTTCCGTGCCAAGGAAGGAGTTAAGCTGTTAGACTATAGCACCGACAAAGACCACAACCGCATGGTAGTTACTGTAGTAGGCGAACCCAATGCTCTAAAAAAAGCAGTGATAGAAGCTATAGGCATAGCAGTACAAGTAATAGACCTTAACCACCACAAAGGACAACATCCCCGTATGGGAGCTGTCGACGTAGTTCCTTTCATCCCTATCCGCAATGTAAGCATGGAAGAAGCCGTCAACCTCTCGAAAGAAGTAGGACAGGAAGTCGCCGAACGCTATGGATTGCCGGTATTCCTTTACGAAAAAGCAGCATCTGCTCCTCATCGCGAAAATCTGGCTACAATCCGAAAAGGAGAGTTTGAAGGACTGAAAGAAAAGATGACTCTACCCGAATGGAAACCCGATTTTGGTCCCGGTCAGCCACACCCAACAGCCGGAGGTGTTGTTATAGGGGCACGCATGCCGTTGGTAGCATACAATGTAAACCTGAGTACCAACAAGCTCGAGATAGCAGACGCAATAGCAAAGAAAGTACGATTCTTAGGAGGTGGCTTACGCTTCTGTAAGGCTATGGGCGTGGAACTGACAGAAAGAGGAATCGTACAAGTATCGATGAACCTGACAGATTTTACGAAAACAGCGATATACCGTGCTCACGAATTAGTAAGAATAGAAGCAAATCGTTACGGAGTATCTGTAGTAGGAGCGGAAATCATCGGTCTCGTTCCGATGGATGCGCTGATAGATACAGCGGCTTACTATCTGGGGCTTGAAGATTTTTCGACAAAGCAGGTACTGGAAACACATTTGATGGAGTAGACTTTCCTTGTCATTCTGACCAAAGGGAAGAATCTTTTGTCTCAATAGAGTCGAGATGTTTCGTTACACTCAATATGACAATAATGGATAACACATGAAAAAAGGAAACATCATTATAAAAAACGCAGCACAATTAGTTACTTGTTCCGGCTTTTCGGCAAAGAAGGGGAGAGAAATGTCTAACCTGTCGATCATCGAAAACGGATCGGTCATTGTCACAGGGGGTATAATTACATTTGTTGGCAAAAGTGCAAATTGCCCTCCGCTGTCAGATTTTCCCGAACATACAGTCATTGACGCTACAGATAAAGCTGTACTCCCCGGATTTGTGGACTCTCATACACATTTTGTTTTCGGAGGCTATCGTGAAGAAGAATTCTCATGGCGTATGCGTGGCGACAGCTATATGTCTATCATGGAGCGGGGCGGGGGAATACACAATACAATGACAGCAACCCGCAATGCTTCTTTTGAAGAACTGAAAGAGGCCGGACGCAAAAGGCTCGACAAAATGTTCGCTATGGGTGTAACCACTGTAGAAGGTAAGAGCGGTTATGGAATGGATAAGGAGACAGAGCTTAAACAACTGGAAGTGATGAAAGCTCTGGACGAAGAACATCCCGTAGATATCTTAAGCACTTTTATGGGAGCACACGCCACACCACAGGAATATAAAGGCAAAGAAGATGCCTTCTTAGACTACCTGATAAAGGAAGTGATACCTTTAGTAAAGGACAAAAATCTGGCGGAGTGCTGCGACATATTTTGCGAAAAGAATGTATTTGACATACAACAATCACGAAGATACTTAACAGCAGCTAAGAATCTCGGCTTTAAACTAAAAATACATGCAGATGAGATCGTGACACTCGGTGGGGCTGAACTGGCTGTAGAATTAGGTGCATTATCGGCAGACCATCTGCTACAGGCATCAGACAAAGGAATTGCAGATTTAGCAAATAGCAATACTGTTGCGACCTTATTGCCATGCACCGCATTTTCTCTGAAAGAAGATTATGCACGAGGCCGATATATGATAGACTCGGGCTGTGCTGTCGCTTTAGCCACAGACCTCAATCCGGGAAGCAGTTTTACGAATTCCATACCTCTGTTATTTGCTTTGGCATGCATTTATATGCAGCTTTCGCCCGAAGAGGCTGTTACTGCACTCACTATAAACGGGGCGGCAGCTTTGGGAATAGCGGACAAGATTGGTAGTATTGATGTGGGCAAGCAGGGCGATTTAGTGATATTAGAATATCCTTCTTACAAGTTTCTACCTTACCATATAGGAATGAATATTGTAGAAAAAACAATTAAAAATGGAGTTATTTTCAATTAAAAATTAATTTTCAGGTTTAAATTTATCTATTATAGAGTATTTTATATTAAGTTAGAGGGATAAAAAAGTAACAACCTAAAACATCAAGAAACTGTTACTTTTGTTACTTTTTAACAATTAAGCGTTTTACTATGCAGAAACAATAAAATCTATTATAAAACTATCTTGGTTGTTGTTTTAATATATTTTATCATGCTGCCGGTAAGAGACATTCCATATACTAATGGAAAAGGAAATGACAAAAAGAAAGAAAAACATATTGCTAATAATTTTTATCTTTCCGATAACTATCATTATTGGTATGTTATATTTTGTCAAACTGGGTGGATACTTTATTCTAAATAAAGCGGAGACAGGTGTATATATAAATGATATTAAGAATAGTCCCGAGCTGCCAAATAGATTCTATGAGATATACAATATAATCTATCCGGATGCTTTGGATAATAACGCTTGGGAACATCTCTTAAATAAAACGTTAGAGAAAAATGATTCCCCGTGTGCATGTGAGAAAGTGATCTCCATAAGCTGGTATCCCCTACACACAAAGACATCTGAAATAATATTACTCACATCTTTGACAGAAGATTACGCATCACAAAAAGAGTGCTTGAGATACTATGCCTCAAAATTTGTATTCCCTAATAAAATAATAGGAGTGCGGAATGCTGCTGTACAATATTTTCATAAACAAATTTATTTCTTGAGTGATTCAGAGTTTACAGAACTCATATTAATAATGAAAAATCCATTCATTTATAATAAAAAACGCTATCCGAATAGAGTGCGAGCAGACATAAATAATATTCTTAAGAAATTACATAATTCTTAACCTTTTAAATTGTAGTACCATGCTAGTAAACCTATCAGTTAAAGATTTTTTAGCAAAGACAGCAGGAAATGACCCTGTACCCGGAGGAGGTAGCATTGCAGCATTAAATGCAGCAATAGCATCAGCATTGACAGAAATGGTAGCCAATCTTACCATTGGTAAAAAAAAGTATGAAGACAAAGAAGGATTGATGAAAAAAATTGTCGCTATAACAGAAAACTATAGGGCAAGCTTTATGAAAGATATAGATGCCGATTCGGAAGCATATAATAATGTTTTCGCCGCATTCAAACTCCCCAAAGAAACAGACGAAGAAAAAACAGAACGCAACAACCAGATACAGGAAGCAACCAAAATTGCAGCAGAAATACCAATGGAAGTAGCCCGCAAAGCCGTGGACATAATGGATGTTATAGCTCAGGTAGCTGATCAAGGTAATCAGAATGCTATAACGGATGCCTGTGTAGCTATAATGACAGCCCGCACTGCTGCGATAAGTGCTATACTGAATGTAAAAATAAATCTTTCCTCGATCAAAGACATAGAATATGTAGCGCTAATGACACAGGAGGCAAACTACCTGGAGAGCGAAGCCATCATGAAAGAACAGGAGTTATTGAGTAGAGTAAGCAAAATACTATAAGTTTATGAAGAATGTCTATTATATCGGTTCCGGAGAATTGGACTTCGAGATCATTGAACAAATAATCAACAAGAACCTTAAACTAGAATTAGCCGCTGAGGCTAAAGATCGTATACAAAAGTGCAGGGATTATCTGGATCAAAAAATAAAGTCGCAAAAAACACCGATGTATGGCATTACCACAGGTTTCGGTTCGCTCTGCAACAAGAACATATCTCCGGATGAGCTTACACGTTTGCAGGAGAACCTTGTTAAATCGCATGCTTGCAGCGTAGGTGAAGAAATATCTCCTGTTATTGTCAAGCTGATGATGCTTCTCAAAGCTCACGCCTTATCATTGGGGTATAGCGGAGTACAGGTTATTACCGTTCAGCGAATAATCGACTTTTTCAACAACGATATTATCCCGATCGTTTGCGATCGTGGTTCGTTGGGAGCATCAGGCGATTTAGCTCCACTGGCAAATCTATTCTTACCCCTTATTGGTGTCGGTGATGTTTATTATCAGGGACGGAAACGTGAAGCAATGAGCGTTCTCGATGAGTTTGGCTGGAAACCAATCCGCCTGATGAGCAAAGAAGGGCTGGCTCTACTAAATGGAACGCAGTTTATGAGTGCCAATGGTGTCTTCGCCATGTTGAGAGCATTCAAACTATCTAAAAAAGCGGACTTAATAGCTGCCCTTTCACTCGAAGCTTTTGATGGCTGCATCGATCCGTTTTTGGATTGTCTCCACCAGATGCGTCCGCATAAAGGACAAATAGAAACCGCCGATAATTTCAGAAAACTACTTGAGGGAAGTGAGCTTGTCGCCAGGGAAAAAGATCATGTACAAGACCCTTACTCTTTCAGATGTATCCCTCAGGTACATGGAGCAACAAAAGACGCTATAAGATATGTAGCCTCGGTGTTGTTGACAGAGATAAACTCAGTAACGGATAACCCGACCATCTTCCCCGATGAGGATAAAATTATATCGGGAGGAAACTTCCACGGACAACCCCTCGCTATTTCGTACGATTTTTTGGCAATTGCCTTAGCGGAATTAGGAAACATTTCGGAGAGACGTGTGGCTCAGCTGATTATGGGATTGCGCGGACTGCCTGAATTTCTCGTGGCTAATCCGGGTGTAAATTCAGGGTTTATGATACCTCAGTATGCTTCGGCTTCGATGGTTAGCCAGAATAAGATGTATTGTTATGCTGCATCGAGCGACTCTATTGTTTCATCCAATGGGCAAGAAGACCACGTGAGTATGGGTGCCAATGCTGCGATTAAGATATTCAAAGTAATGGATAACTTAAATCATATACTCGCCATCGAATTGATGAATGCGGCTCAGGGAATAGATTTTCGCCGTCCCGCAAAAACATCACCTATACTCGAAAACTTCCTCAAAGAGTATCGCAAAGAAGTAGCCTTCGTAAACGACGATATCGTTATGTATAAGGAAATACACAAGACTGTAGCTTTTCTGAATAGGATATCATTTGAGTTTATGGACTGAGAATTTGTCGTTTAATATAAAACCGATAAAAAATATAGTAAAGTAAATATTTGCATTACAGTACTGTCAAGATCAATAAGTTAAAATAACTTCATTAAAATCTCTTTAGTATGTGATTTTTAATCGGAAAGATTGTCTTATTAAATATAACATATTACAATCTAATATTTGATACTTAATCTTCTCATACTATGCGCAGATATGACATTGACAGTTTACGTGTAATTGCCTTTGCTCTATTGATTTTCTATCATGTGGGAATGTTTTTCGTTCCGTGGAGTTTTCACATAAAAAACTCGGTGATATATGAAGGAACTGTTTTCCCGATGCTTTTTCTCAACCAATGGCGGTTGGCTTTACTCTTTGTAATATCAGGAATGGGAACCTACTATGCTCTGACAAAACGAAGTGCTATCCAGTTTGCGATAGAGCGTCACAAAAGACTCCTAATTCCACTTATCGTAGGTATGATCTTTGTCGTTCCACCGCAAGTTTATTTCGAGCGATTAGACAAAGAGCAGTTTAGCGGCAGCTACTTCGATTTTTGGCCTAAGGAAGCCTTCATCGGATCATATCCCGAAGGAAATATATCGTGGCACCACCTATGGTTTATACTTTACCTACTGATATTCTCTATGGTAATGCTTCCGGCTTTTCTTTATCTGCGTAAGCATCCCGAAGCATGGCTGATAAGAAAACTAAAAACCGTCGTATCAAAAACTTTTGGACTCTATATATTCATCATACCGCTCTTCTTATGGCAGTTATTTTTAGCTCCTTACTTTCCGCAGACAAATGGGCTAATAAATGACTGGTACAATCTTGTTAATTATTGCACATTCTTCTTCTTTGGTTATCTGTTGATTTCATTGAAGGATTCCTTTTGGGATGCAGTAACTAAAAACAGGCTGAAATTTCTGATCAGTGGTGTTATTGGGTTTCCTCTGCTGATGTGTCTTTGGTATGTGATCGGTGATTTTCCCCTCAAGGGTGAGGTGCAAGCTTTGGTCAAGGTTTTTAATGCCTGGTCGTGGATTTTAACGTTGATTGGTTATGCTGCTGTATACCTCAACAAACCAAGTAAAATAGTGACATACGGAAACGAAGCTGTATATCCATTTTATATCCTGCATCAAACAATTATTATTGCTCTGGGATATTATCTGAAGTATGTCGATATAGGTTTCTTTCCTAAATTCTCGATTATGGTGATAGGTACATTTACTATCACATGGGTGATATACGAATTTGGGATAAGACGCTATTCTATCATAAGGCCTTTGTTTGGGATGAAGCCTAAAAATAAGAATAAGGCTGATATATAAAAAAACGGCTAAAGGAGTTCAGATTATCTTCCTTTAGCCGATCTTTTATAGTTTTTTTATTTCTCTGCCAGCAAATCGTCTACTACTTTATTGAAGTCTTGTTTAAACTCCTCATAAAACAGTCCGGTAGCAGGACCATTAAATCCGGTGTGTATCTTTCTTACAATACCTTTCTTATCGATAAAGATAGTAGTAGGATAACCCATTATTTTACTCACCTGTGGAAGAGCCTTAGCGGTAGCATCATCACCCAGCTTGCCTGCAAACAGGATTTCATAATCTACATTATATCGTTTCACCAAGCGCGAGAGCACAGTCTTTACATATTCCGGATCATCTTTACGTTCAAATGCCAACCCGATGATTTCAACGCCTCTCTTACTGTTTTCTTTATACCATGGAGATAGATATTCCATTTCGTCCAAGCAGTTCGGACACCAACTACCAAGGATAGATACAATTACCACCTTGTCTTTGTAACGAGGATCGGATAAAGAGACTTTCTGTCCTTCTACATTAGGGAATGTAAAATTGAGGCGATCCTCTCCTTTCTTCATATAAGCCAAACTATATGGATCCGCAAGAGCAGCTTCGGCATTGCGTTTACCAACAAGTTTTGTTACACCTCGTGTGGTATAGAATTCTCCTGTGAAACTATCATTTCCTTCAAACTTTCCTTTTATCAGATATGGGCTAAGACCCGCAAATGCAGAAAACTGAAAGCCATCGTTTGTCAAAGCTCCTTCGAGATAACGAAGGTCTCCTGCATTGGTCAGAATAGAGCCGGTAAGAATATTTTTATCCTGACTGAAAATTCCTACATTGTGAGCAGTATCTCCTTTTTGTCCTATAAACTGGATATCCCATTTACCGGCAAGGGAAATCTCTGTAGCTTTGTCCGCAGCTTCAAAGCGCGGAGCATCACTTTTTTCTGCCGAGAAAGATACACCCTCATCGTTATCTATAAATAGCTTTTTGAATTTCCCTTCAAATTTACCATTGGCTATTTTACCTGTTAATACAGCATCATAAGCCAATATCGGAATAGTTACGGTATCGTTTGAGTAAACCACACCTTTGAGTGGAACACGCTCTGCCCCGTTTATCAGATACACGGTTGTTGAGTCTGTTGCAGAACCTTCGACGTCAAACAAGAATGGAAATTTCTGATCTGAAATAGAGAATTCACCTCTCCATTTTCCATCTGTCAGCTTATGTTCCGACGCCTTATTACAAGACATTAGTACAAATGCAGCAGCCATCATTATTAAATATTTCTTCATATCTTTATTATGCTTTTGTTTGATGTAAAGCTACAAACTACTTTTTAAACACCCACAATTTTGTTTCTATTTTATCATTACCCTGTGCAGAGAGAGCTTCTTGATAGTTGGCTTTATTCACATTCTGTTCCTTAGTAGGATAGTATAAACGTCCCGGAACACCCCCATCTCCAAACAACGGATCGAAACGATATGTTACTCCTGCGCCATCTATCGTCCCTTGAAATACAACATCTCCTTCTTTTACCAAGAATGAAGGATAGCCTGTACGGCGATATTCACTCCATGACTCAAGACCTTGCATATAAAGAGCGATATACTTTTGTGTCAAAACATTCTCTTTACTAGCAGCAGGAAGAGACTCCAAATAAGTATTCACATTGTCGGCTGAGACTCCCCACTTTTCGAGAGAAGCCCGAACACCTGATGAATAATCAGCCTGAGACCAAGAATTATATTCTGAGACTAGGAACTTTACTTCGGCATATTCCATCAATACCTCAGCATAGTTTGCCGCATTGATAACCGCTCCCGGCAAACTCACTCCTGTTGCTGCGAATTTACCCGCCTGATCGTTTGCTAAGCCATAAGGAAGTCCTACATAAGTATTAGTAGCTGTTGCCGGTAAGGCATATATCGGTAAACGAGGATCTGAAACGGGCAAAATTGCATTCTTCCCTTGAAGCAGATCCACAAAGATATTAGATATCGCAAAGTCTTTCCGGTTGGCTGTAACCGTAGCTCTATATAAAGGAGCTTCGTTAGGAGAAGTAGTAGAATACTTGAATGCTGCATTATCAGCATTACTTGTAAACACACCTTTACTCAATGCATCCTGAAAGTGCTCTTGATACAAAGCCTGATTCTTATCTTTTATACGTGTAGAAAAGCGTAGGCGCAGCGAGTTTGCAAACTTTGCCCACTTCTGATTGCTACCTGCATAAATAATATCGGCCTTGCCAAAAGTTGTTTCCGATTGATATTTGATCAATGTATCTCCGGCTGCTTTCAACTCGCTCAATATGTCCGCATAGATTTTCTCCTGCGATGCATACTTAGGGGTTATATTCTCAGGATTTTGTTGTAGTGCCTGAAAATCTTCATCTTTATTACCGTAAGATTGATAAGGGATATTCCCAAACACATCGGTAAGAGCATAGAATGCGTACGATTTCAATACACGGCTTATCGCTATCTGAGTAGCATTGCGTCCTGCACCATTAGCGGTTGCCACATCTTTTGTTAAAGGATCAGTATTCAACTTTACTACCTCTTCCAGATTATTTAATGTTTTATATAACCCTTTCCAGTAATCATCAGAATAACTGAAAGGAATATCATATCGCGATTGGGTAGTATATGTATTCTGAGAAAAATACTGAACAAACAACATAGAACCTCTCAACGATGCCTGTTCGCTACGGAGATTATCAACCAGCAATTTCTCCGCAGAAGTGATTAAAGAGGTGGTTGGCACTGATGTTGGGCGGTTGGGATCTTCATTTATATCATCAACACAAGAGGACAATAAAATTGAAGCGAATAAGCCTAATATATATAGTTTATTAATTTTCATACAGATAGTTTATTTTAAAATTTGAAACCAAGATTTATACCGTAGGTCACAGGAGTAGGTAGGTTACCGCCTTCTATACCTTGTACATTACCACTACTATTGGTCAGTTCGGGATCGATATCCTTGCTCTTGGTATAAATATTCCATAAGTTGCGGGCATAAGCCGTTACGTTTATAGTCTTAACTTTCCATTTTGGAAGATTGAATGTATATCCAAGAGTTAACTCACGAAGTTTAATAAATGTAGCATCAAAAACGGTATATGCTGTTGGTCCGTTATACTGATTCTGTGCCCATGCCTGAGCAGTTACACGCTTGTCGTTTGTAGCCGTATTAGAAACAGTATATGTTCCGTCGGCATTAAATACAACATTACCGGTAACGCCATCAAGTACAATACCATCTTCACGAATATTATTTGCTGCTGTAGATTCTAAGATACCTGAGTACATACCCACTTTGTAAGTCTGAGAGAAGAATTTACCTCCAACCCTCGAATCAATCAGGAATCCGAATGTAAAATCTTTGTATCTCAGCTGGTTCTGGAAACTCCACAAGAAATCAGGCAATACGCTCCCAAGCGAAGCAAACTGATCGGTACGCATATATACGCCATCACTGTTTACTACTTTCTTTCCATCAGGCGCATATACAAAATCATAGCCTTTTATCTGTCCGTAACTCTCGCCTTCTTGTGCGACAAGCGAAACCAAAGTATTACTCAATTGTAATGTATTGACTGCATCAGACAATTTGATAATTTTATTACTGTTTTTTGAGAAGTTTGCAATTGCTGTCCAGTCCCAATCTTTTTGACGGATCGGATTCACGGTCAACGTAGCCTCAATACCCTTGTTGTTTATCTTCCCTGCATTGATCAATTTATAACTATATCCGAAAGCATCTGATGTAGGTAATTGTATGATCTGATTACGGCTATTATTATTGTAATAAGTAACATCCAATCCGATCAGATTATTAAATAATTGCAATTGCAATCCTGCCTCCCAAGATGATGTAATCTCAGGCTTTAGATTAGGATTATTTAATTTATCTGATAAAGTATAAGATATATTTCCGTCAAATGCATTCAAAGCCTCATAAGTTTTATACAACTGATAAGGATCAGTATCGTTACCAACTTCTGCCCAGCCTAAGCGGACTTTACCGAATGACAGCCAGTTCTGATCTTTAAATGCCGGAAGCTCTGTGAATACAAAAGATGATGTAAGGGATGGGTACAAGAACGAATTATTATCTGTAGGTAAGGTCGATGACCAGTCGTTACGGATAGTTCCATCTAGGTACAAAATACTTTTCCAGCCATACGAAACACTTCCGTATACTGATGATATTGCTTTCTTATAAAGACCTGTAGACGGGTTTATAATGACAGAGGAAGCATTATTCAAGCTATAATATGCCGGAATCATAAGTCCGCCGGATGTTTGTATATCGCTTACACGTCTGTTACGTCTCATATAATTGGCCCCAAGGTTAGCGATTAAAGAGTGATCACCCCAACGGTTATTTGATGTTGCCAAGAATTCATAATTAAACTCATCAAACTTTTGGGAATATTCCTGATACATCGACTGCGAACGAGAGTAATATGCAATACGATCTTGCGAATTGTATTGATACACATCACCATTTATACGTCCTGTCAGACTCAACCATTTAGTCGGGGTAATCACTAAACCTATATTACCATACAACCTGTCTCTGTTCTCTTTCAGATAACTTTCGTAGGCTGACCAATAAGGATTATCTATATATTTTGTTTTCTCGGCAGCTGTTGTATTTTCCCAGCTTGTACGATTCCATGCACGAGGTGTACCATCGGCACGTTTATATTCACTTAATCTTTTATAATCTACCTGTACTTGTCCCCATTGATATGCTTCGAGGATAATATTACGGTTCGAAGCTCCTGTCCACGGACGACCTGTAGATTTATTATTTATATAGTTTACATTTCCGAAAAATGAAACCAGATCTCCTTTTGTACTACCCGATATATTCACTGCATTTCTGCTCAAGGAAGAATTGGGTACTGTACCTTTTACATTCTTATTGGTAAATGATACACGAAATGCACTACTTGATGAATTCTTTGAGAACGCTATATTATTTGTATTGGATACTCCTGTACGAAAAAAATCGTTAATATCATTCTTTGGATAAACCCAAGGCTCAGGATTCAAATAATCATTGGCATACTCAGGATCGAGATTATACCAGTGTAATACAGGTGTCCCGTCGAGCTTTGGACCCCAGCTCTCATCAGCCGCGTAATCTACCACATTGTATTCTTTTCCGTCTATGGTTACCTTTTGGAACGAAGTACTATATCCACCACCATATAATTTCTGACGTTTGGGCAGCCTTACTACATTTTCAAGCTCGATACCCGTATTTACCTGAATATCTAAACGATCAGTATTACTACTGCCTTTCTTTGTTGTGATGAGTATCACACCATTTGCTGCACGTGTTCCATAAAGAGCTGCAGCCGAAGGGCCTTTCAAAACATTTATATCTGCTATGTCGTCCGGATTTATATCCTGTATTGTACTTCCAACATCTTTTCCTGCACTACCATTAATTGTAGAAGAGGTATTCATGTCGGTATTATCGAGAGGTACTCCGTCGATAATATACAATGGCTGATTATTTCCTGTAATCGAATTTATACCACGCAGCGTTACACGAGAAGATCCTCCCATATTTCCTCCACTAGATATAACTTGCAAGCCTGATATTTTTCCAGAAAGAGCACTCAACACATTGGTTGGTCTTGTCTCGAGAGCTTTCCCGGATACGGCTTGTACGGCATAACCCAAAGCCTTTTTTTCGCGAGGGATATTTAATGAAGTCACTACAACTTCATCCAATTCGGTACTATTTTCTTTCAAAACCACATCTATCGGTTTGTTCGATAATACTTCAACCTGATGTGTTTCAAATCCTAAATATGAGAATATCAGAATTTCGTTTTTTTTCACTGATATGGAGTAATGACCATCTATATCCGTCAGGGTTCCCGACTGAGCATTACCCTTCACTTGTATTGTCACCCCGGGCAGGTCTGTACCTCCAGCATCTGTTACATGTCCTTTTATAGTGTATATGTCGCCTGTTTGTGCGGAAACAAATAAAGTAAGAACAGTAAATAATAACAGTAACTTTAATTTTCTAAAATTTAGCATAACCTTTTTATAATTTAACTCAAACAATCTTTATAGATATATTAGATATTTATTTGTTAAAAACAGATAATATCTATCACAAAAGTATAATGAGCAAATTAGGTATGAAATCCCCTTGATGTGGTATATTTATACCTCAAACATGGTATGCTTTTTATGAGTTTGATAAAATGGCCATCCGTATGAAAAAATCGACATTTTCATAAAACACTAACGAGCAACAATATAAAATCGCCCAGAGATTTTAGTTTGTCTGCTTAATCTACATCTACTATTTCAGGCAATTTAACATTTAATGCCTGACCTATCTTATACAATGTTATTATTGTTGGATTTGTACGCCCTTTTTCTATTCGTATCAGATTATTATATTCTATATCCAGCATATCTGCCAAATCCATTATGGATAAGTTTTTACCCTCCCTTATATTCCTGATTTTCAAACCAATTTTCCTTTTGAGGATCTCCTTATCCATATTTAAACTATCATTAATGATTGTTGTTAAAGAAAATTGTTTAGATTTGCATTTCAACAATCTTTAATGATTGTTTTGTTAAAAGGAGTATGTTGAAAATCCTATTTAACAGAGTAAGCCCAAATATTAAACATTTTTAAGGAGATGCCCGCCATGAAAACATAGTATTCAAAAGCCTAAAACTAAAATCACACCACACCTTAATCAAAATCCCAAAATTTAAAGTCGATTATTAACAATTTTACTTAAAATTGATGAAGACACAACAAAAATTTAATACCCGGCCTATCAGATCATTCAAAATGTTTTCCTTATTAACTTTTACAATAGCAGGAATCACATTATGCCCATACAACCTTCAGGCCTCCGACCGAAACGATACGAATAAAGCCATAGTGCATGAAACAACACCTTTGCAAAAAGGTAAAACAGTAACAGTAACAGTAAGCGACAATGTTGGCCCTGTAGTTGGCGCCAATGTAGCGGTAAAAGGAACTACAAATGGAAATATCACAGATATCGATGGAATAGCTAGATTGGACAACGTGCCCGAAAATGCTACCTTGCTTATTTCATTTGTAGGATATATATCGAAAGAAATATCCGTAGCCGGACAAACATCTTTTAACGTACAGCTACAAGAAGACACCAAAACACTGGATGAGGTAGTCGTAATTGGATATGGTACATTAGAGAAGAAGCAAGTGACCAGTTCTGTAACATCCATATCAGCAAAAGACCTGATGACAGGAGTAGGCGGATCGGACGTATCCTCCGCTTTGCAAGGTAGAGTTAGCGGACTTATTATGAACAATATCGGTAGTGCAAATGCAGGAACTACATTCCAGCTGCGAGGGATGACTTCTATAAACTCAGGGAAGTCGCCTCTTATCGTTATTGATGGGTTTCCGGGAGGGGACATACGCTCACTCTCGCAAGACGATATCTTGACTATCGACGTCCTTAAAGATGCCTCTGCCGGAGCTATCTATGGAACACGTGCTGCATCGGGTGTAATACTCATTACCACCAAAAGCGGATCGAATACAAGCGGTAAGGTGAAAATGACCTACTCGACCGAAATGACAAAGAAACAAAATTACGGAGCTCCAGAGATGCTAACAGGAAGAGAATATGCAGAGCATAAGATCGGTACAGATTATGGTACAGATACAAATTGGTGGAAAGAGCTTATCAACGATGATAACTTTTCACAAAAACACCATCTTTCTCTCGAAGCCGGAACAGAGAATGCCCAAATATATTCTTCCTTTTTTTATGAAAAAAATCAGGGAATTTCAATCAAAGATGAGCGTCAGGATTATGGAGGAAGATTTAACGCCAACTTTAAAGTTCTTGATGGATGGCTCGAAATCAGACCGAGCGTAGATTATCGTCAGGCGATGCGCAATAACAACTATCCAAACTTCCAGCAGGCGATGCGCAACAACCCAACCAGATCTCCTTACGACCCTGATAGCGAAACAGGCTACAATGTATGGACCAACGAAACACTGGACTATAACGTTTTAGCTGATGCCAACCTGAGTACTTACGAAGGACTGGACAAATGGTTCAAGCCTGAAGCTACTTTCAAATTGAATATAAAACCTATACCCGGCCTGTCATTTCAGCAAGTAATAGGATATGAAAACCGCCAGTGGGAATATCATTTCTACAAATCGCGCTATCACCGAGAAGAGATAGAAGACAGACGAAGAGGAGCCGCAACCCTCACTTTCGACAAAACAGAAAATCTTACTTCCGAAGGTTTCGCAACTTACATCAAAGAATTTGATGGCGGACATGTACTAAATGCTGTAGCAGGGTATTCTTATTTTGAGAAAAACGGTGAAGGATTTAGTGTTTCCAATTACGATTTCGATGTAGATGGAATAAAATTTTGGAACATCGGTGCCGGATCCTACCTGAGTGATGGTAAAGCCGGAATGAGTTCAGGCAAAAGTATTACAGAACGCTTATTTTCTGTATTTGCACGTGCCAACTACTCGTATCAAAACAAGTATCTATTACAGGCTTCACTCAGACACGAAGGTTCATCGAAGTTTGCAGCAGACAACCGCTGGGCCGATTTCTGGTCTTTGTCGGGTGGATGGCGCATCTCTGGTGAAAAGTTTATGAAGAATATAAGCTGGATAGATGACCTCAAAGTTAGGGTTGGCTATGGAGTAACAGGTAATAACGACTTTAGCTCCTCTTATATGGCGGATATGCTGGGCTCCGATGCGTACTGGATGCTTCCTGACGGAACATGGGCATACTCATTTGGTAAAACTCAAAATATAAATCCAAACCTAGGATGGGAAGAAAAGAAAGAATGGAACTTCGGTTTGGATTATTCGCTTTTCGATGGTCGCCTATATGGTAAATTCGATTATTACAGACGTAAGATCGACAACCTTATCTACAGTGTTAAAGTTCCTCAACCACCATTCACACAAGGTTCTCAGTACCAAAACATAGGTAGTATGGAGAGTAAAGGATGGGAGTTTGAAATTGGCGGAGACATCATCCGTACTAAAGATTTCACATGGAACAGTAACCTCAACCTAGGTCACAACTCGGGTAAGATTCTTACTCTTTGGGGGAATAATACATATTACAACGGAAATGGGTTTCCTGCCCCGGGTAGCCCGGGAGATGCAGCACGCATAGAAGAAGGTTCTACAATAGGCGCATTCTATCTTTGGAAGTTTGCGGGATTCGACGATGATGGAAAATTCTTACTCTACAACAAAGAAGGAAAAATAATACCGGCATCGGAAAAAACCGAAAACGATAAACAATACATCGGAAATTATACACCTAAGCTCATCCTCGGATGGAGACATACCTTGCAGTATAAAAATCTCGATATGGGAATCAGTTTGCGAAGCTGGATCGACTTTGATGTATACAATGCCCTAAACATGTACTTCGGAATTCAGGGGCAGGGAAATACGAATGTATTAAAATCAGCATATGGCGAATTCAACCATATTAAAGGGGAAAAACAAATCTGTGATTATTATCTCGAAGACGGTACATTCTTAAAGATAGATGCGATCACACTCGGGTACACCCTTTCTATGAAGAAATATACGAAACTGATAGACCGCCTACGCATATACGGAACCGTAGGTAATGTATGCACCATTACCGGCTATAGCGGCATGAACCCCCAAGTGAATATCACAGGATGGGAAGGTGGTACGGAAAAATTCTGGTCAAGAGATGATTTTTATCCTACAACCCGCACTTATACATTAGGTCTTCAGTTAAATTTCTAAACATACACAAAAGATGAAAAAGTTTAAAATATATAATTCCGTCTTAATCGGAATTACGATTTGTCTATTCGCAATTACTTCGTGTAGCGTAGAACCTACATTTTATTCACAGGTAGTTCCTGAGACATTCTACACCTCTCAGGAAGCTGTTTGGGAACGTTTCAACCGTCCGTTTACACATTGGCGCTGGTATATTGCCAATAACGAACCTCGCTGGATGTTGCAAGAATTGGGTACCGATGAATTTTGCTTGCCTACACGTGGTAGCGACTGGTATAATGGAGCCTTGTATCAAAAATTCCATCACCATGAATACACTGAGGACATGGCTTTTATAGAAACAGGATGGACTAACTTTGCTATGGGAGTGGCTCTTGCATGGGATGCTCTCGAAGATTTAGAAAAAGTAAACTTCGATGCTTTGGGATTTGCTGAAGGTACACGAGAATCGATGCTAAATCAGCAAAAAGCACTTGTAGCCTCTTTCTATCTGGATGGTCTGGATTTCTTTGGAGGAGTACCTCTATATACTACTACACAGAGTGAAGTAAAAGGACGTTCTACAGATAAAGAGACTTTCGATTTTATAGAGAAATTACTCAAAGAAGCTATTCCTAATCTTCCTGTAAAAGAAGAGCTTGGCGGATTGGAAAACGGAAGTATCAATCGGGCTGCCGGAGCGGCTTTACTGGCTCGCCTTTATTTTAACGCCAAATCATATATCGGCGAAGAAAAGTATTCAGAAGCAGCAACAATCTGCCAGGATATCATTGACGGAAAATACGGCAAATACAAATTGGATACAGACTGGACAAATATATTCGGATTCGATAACGAAACTAGTCCCGAAATTATTTGGTCTGTACCAAGCGAGAATGCCAAGCTCGAAACTGACGGTATGTACTGGAGCTATATGGTACCTTACAACTACAAGAATTATTTGGGAGGACTAGAAGGCTCAGGTTCTAATAACGGTATTGGACTAATACCAAGCCTCGATCCGACAGGTAAAAAATATTCTCACAAATTGGGTGGTGCTTATGCCAAGTTCAACGATAACGACATTCGCAAACAACTATATGTATACGAAGGAGCCGGCAAGTATCGTGGAATGTTTATTGTAGGAGAACTTGTAAATCCTACAAATCCAAGCTGGACATGTACAGGGAGCCGCGAATACAGCGGAAAAACACTTGTAGTAAGAGATCAGGTTGCTTATTTTGCAAAAGTTGGATCGGCGGAATATCCGACATTGGAGTCACTTCCATCTACAATTGCCACAGCAGAAGAAGCTTCTTGTGTGCGTGTTACTAAACGTAGCCCACGTCCTAATCAGAGTGAGAAAAACCGCAAATTCGATCCGGACGTTCCTGTTATTCGTCTTGCAGAAATTTATTATACATTGGCAGAATGCAAAATGCGGGCTGGAGACAAAGATGGCGCAGCCGAATTGATCAATACTGTACGTAAACGCTATTTTGCAAATGGCAACGACCCTGATCCTGTAACGGGCTCTAAGCTGGATAAATATCGCATGCTGGATGAATGGCAATTAGAATTTTTGGCAGAAGGCAGAAGACGCACCGATTTAGTACGTTGGGATGCCTATGTAACAGAAAATTGGTGGGATCATAAAGCAACTAACAATACAGACCTGAATAGATTCCCTATTCACTATAGTCTGATAGGAGCAAACAATTTATTGAAGCAAAATCCCGGATATTAAAAATTAAAAATCTCTGTAGTGCATTCCTCTCTGTTTGCACTACAGAGATTTTAATCGATAAAATGACAACTAAATGCCCTCAAAGTCTCTAAAAATCTTTAATTAAGCAACAGTTTAAGAACAAATGAAATATTTTTATCTAGTTCCTTAAATAATAAATATTTACCTTTGTCTTTCTATAAATACATTATATATGGAATCGTTGGAAAATGGCTCATTTAAAGTCCGCTTCGGAGTTATAGGCACAAATTTTATAGTAGACAAAGTTCTGGAAGCGGCGAGACTTGACCATCGTTTCGAACTTGCAGCAATCTATTCCCGTACACAAGAACGTGCAGATGAATTTGCGAAGAAGCACAACGTTCCCCATACGTTCACTTCTCTTGAGGATATGGTTTCGAGCAATTTGATAGATGCGGTATATATTGCATCGCCGAATTCGCTACATGCTTCACAAAGCATTTTGTGTATGCAACATGGCAAACACGTATTTTGTGAAAAACCATTTGCATCGAATGCGAATGAAGTAAAAGCCATGATAGCGGCAGCCGAGAAGTATAATGTAAGGCTAATGGAAGCAATGAAGCCGACAATGACCCCAAACTTCTCTACAATAAAAGACAATCTAAAAGAAATAGGAACAATACGTAAATATTTCTCTTGTTATTGCCAATACTCCTCTCGGTACGACAAACTAAAAGAAGGCGTTATATTAAATGCTTTCGACCCGTCGTTATCTAACGGAGCAGTAATGGATTTGGGCGTATATACCATATATCCGATGGTGGTCTTATTCGGGCGACCTAAAAAAATTAGCGCTACAGGCCTTAAACTGTTTACAGGAGCCGATGGACAAGGAAGTGTTAATTTTGAATATGAAGACATGGATGCAACAGTCATGTATTCCAAAATAGCAGACTCGAGCCTACCAACAGAGATACAGGGAGAAGAGGGTACAATAACTGCCGACCGGATAAATATCATAAACAAAGTAACACTAAAAAAACGAGGAGGAGAGGAAACTATAATAAGTATTCCCAATCCTACACATGAGTATTATTTTGAAGTTGCAGAATTCATTGATCTAATTCAAAAAAATAGAAGAGAATCTACAATTAATAGCCTTGAGAATTCATTAATTACAATAGAAATTATTGATGAAATAAGGAAACAATTGGGGATAATTTATCCTGCAGATAGCATATAATATTAAATTGTCACAAATACGCGTTTGTTTTATTACATTATTTTGAATAAAAAAAGATTTTTGCTCTAAGAGATTTACTATTGTTATACAATTTATTATAAATACCAACTTTTTTTAACAGTAATGAGAGATTTACTTATTTAAAATATTCCTAGCTTTATTCCGCATTTTCATTTACTTTTTAGGATTGAATAAATGCTACCGTGATTGCACATTATAGCACTCATTAACAAAAACTTAAAGCCGTCTTGTTTGTCATTGACAAAATAGGCTCAAGACAACAAGAAAAATGCTCAGCTTTTTATAAATTATATGAACAATTAAACAATCTATATTTTAACTTTCTTGAAAAAGACAGAACTTATTATTTACTAACCCATGAATAAACTAACATCTTATTCGCGCCCTCAGACCCTCTGGCTGGTAATACTCAGATTACTGATTGGCTGGCATTTTTTATACGAAGGTCTTGTAAAACTCTTTAGTTCAAGTTGGACTGCTTATCCTTACCTTATGGATTCACGAGGATTTATGGCAGACTTCTTCCACAGTATTGCCGAAAACGCAGAATTTCTAGCCTTTTCGAATTATGTTAATATCTACGGATTAACACTTGTCGGACTCGGACTTATACTTGGTTGCTTTTCGCGTTATGCATCTATCGGAGGTATCGTTTTTCTTAGCCTATACTATTTGTCTCACATACCTTATATAGGCGCAAATTCTATGATGCCAACCGAAGGCTCTTATCTATGGATAGACAAGAACCTGATAGAGATAGGAGCATTGATGGTATTAATATATTTCCCTACCTCGCACATTATCGGATTTGACCGATACATTTCAAGATTATTAAAACGCAAAACAGCTTAACAAACATGACATCCGAAGATAAGATAGTTCCAGAGCCAAATAAAGACAACAACGCTCAGTCTAACGACAGTCAACTGCCCGAATCACAAGGCAGACGAGAAGCATTGAAGGCATTAGCTACAGTTCCTGTATTGGGAGCTTTAGCCTATGGTGTTTATAAGAAGCAAAAATATGATAAGACGATGCACGATGTGAGCGACGTCTTTAAATTAAGTAAAGAAACAGCAACTATCCCCGAACTACAGCCAAACGGAAAACAGATTCGATTAGGGATTATTGGTTGCGGCATCAGAGGAAAACAATTGTTAAGAGCTGCTGGATTTGCAACCCCAGAATCTCTCCAAAAGCTGATTGACTCTTCAAAAAAAGACAAAAAAGATAGTAGATATCAACTATTTAGAGAACAAGAAAACCTCAATATCGTCTTAACAGGCGTGTGCGACATATTCGATACATTTGCCGAAGAAGGTATTGCAGCCGGATCAAATATAAACAGGGAAGGTGTAGGCGGTAAACTGGGACCTGCTCCAAAACGATATCGTCACTATCAGGAAATGCTTGCAGCTGACGACATCGACGCCGTTATCATTGCTACACCCGATCACTGGCATAGCACAATGGCTATGGATGCAGCAAAAGCAGGAAAACATGTGTATGTAGAAAAACCGCTTTCGTGGACTGTACCCGAAACGTACATGATAAGAGAGGTTATTAAACAGACCGGCGTAGTTTTTCAGCTAGGACATCAAGGCAGACAGGTAGACAGCTACCATAAAGCTAAAGAGATATTAGACAAAGGATTACTTGGCCCTGTTACGCTTATAGAAGTTTGTACAAACCGTAATGATCCTAACGGAGCTTGGGTTTATGATATCCATCCTACAGCGAACCCACAGACAGTGGACTGGAAACAATTTGAGGGTGATCCTGAAAGAGTGAAAGAATATATGGACTATATGACAGCGCATAATCTTGCCAAATATGTAGGTCCGGATGCTAGAGACAAGTTTAGCCTCGAACGTTTCTTCCGTTGGCGTTGCTGGTGGGATTACAGTACAGGACTAAGTGGAGACTTGCTTACACACGAGTACGATGCTGTAAACCAATTGATGGGCGTCGGCATTCCTCATTCTGCAACTTCTTCCGGTGGTGTTTATTTCTTCAAGGATGGAAGAACCGTTCCGGATGTGCTGCAAACAACATTCGAATTCCCTGATAAAAATATGACAATGCTATATAGTGCAACATTAGCCAGCAACCGCAATAGGGGAAAAGTAATCATGGGGCACGATGCATCGATGGAAGTCGGAGATACGCTAACCGTTAAAGTAGATAGCGGATCGACAAGATACAAGGAGAAAATCGAGAAAGGAATCATCAAACCCGATGTACCTTTCTATACATACGTTCCGGGTAAAAGCAATGTAGACGCAGTAACTTCTGCCACCGAGCTGTATTTTGCTCAACGTGGTCTGCTATATTCGTATCTGGGAGGAAAGCGGTATGATACAACATTCCTTCATATCAGAGAATGGCTGGAGTGTATCCGCGACAACAGTAAGAAAACTTCTTGTGGTATCGATGCTGCTTTCGACGAAGCCATTACAGCACACATGGGAACTCGTGCATATCTGGAAGGTCGTACAATGTATTGGGATAAAGACAAAGAGGAAATAGTAAGAGGCGAAATAAATTAATATATTTACAATTTAGCAGTGAAAAGTGAAAACTAAAATATACCATTAAATCTAAAAACAATATTAACCAAAAAACAAAAAAAATTATGGCATCAGACATTTCGAGAAGAAAGTTCCTCTCAACAGGAGCAAAAGCCGCTATTGGACTGACGATCATCCCAAGCTCTGTATTGGGGAAAAACTTTGGGCATATAGCTCCGAGTGACAAATTGAATATTGCAGCTGTAGGTATTGGCGGCATGGGACATGCTAATATCAAAGCTGTGGAAGCTACAGAAAACATAGTCGGACTATGTGACGTAGACTGGAAATATGCTAAAGGCGTATTTGAAAGATTCCCAAATGCAAAAAAATATTGGGACTTCCGTAAGATGTACGACGAAATGGGCAAATCCATTGATGCGGTAATAGTAGCAACAGCAGACCATACACATGCCATCGTTTCTGCCGATGCAATGACAATGGGCAAACATGTGTACTGTCAAAAACCGCTTACTCATACAGTTTATGAATCACGCTTGCTAACTAAGTTGGCTAAAAAACATAAAGTCGCTACTCAAATGGGTAACCAAGGCTCATCGGGAGAAGGCGTTAACCTCGTTTGCGAATGGATTGCCAATGGCGAGATAGGTGAAGTAACAAAAGTTGAATGTGCTACCGACCGCCCTATTTGGCCACAGGGACTAAATGCTCCTGAAAAAGTAGATAAAATACCAAGCACCCTAAATTGGGACTTATTTTCAGGCCCTGCAAAGGTACGCCCTTACAATGCATTATATACTCCTTGGAACTGGCGTGGCTGGTGGGATTATGGTACAGGTGCATTAGGCGACATGGCTTGTCACATCATGCACCCGGTATTCAAAGGCTTGAATTTGGGCTACCCTACTAAAGTACAAGGTTCATCCACCTTGTTGTTGCAGGATTGCGCACCACAAGCACAACACGTTAAATTAACATTCCCTGCTCGCGATAATATGCCGAAAGTGGGTATGCCTGAAGTTGAAGTACATTGGTATGATGGCGGTATGATGCCAGATCGTCCGAAAGGTTTCCCTCAAGGAAAACAATTAATGGGCGAAGGTGGTGGATTGGTTATCTTCCATGGAACAAAAGATACGCTGATTTGCGGATGCTATGGAGTGAACCCTTGGTTGTTGTCTGGTCGCGTTCCGAAAGCACCTAAAACACAACGCCGTGTAGAAACATCTCACGAAATGGATTGGGTACGCGCTTGTAAGGAAGATGCCTCTAGTCGTGTAATGACTAAATCCGATTTCAGCGAAGCAGGTCCATTCAACGAAATGGTAGTAATGGGAGTATTGGCGATTCGTTTGCAGACCTTGAATAAGGAATTGTATTGGGATGGAGATAACATGAAGTTCACAAATATCGACCCTAACGAACAGATTAAGATATTAATCAAGGATGACTTCAAGATTGTTGACGGCGACCCTAAATTCAATAAGATCTGGACTGATCCTATCAATGCTCAGGAGTTTGCAAATGAACTGATCAAGCATACATATCGTCAGGGATGGAAATTACCTGATATGCCATAACTAAGTAATATTGTTTTAATTTAAAAATCAAAATAAAGATGAAAAAAATTATCTATTCATTAAGCTGTTGCATGATTGCCGGAGCATTTATTGCTTGTGGCGGTGGGGCTAAGAATGCTGAGAAAAAAGGGACTGATACTGATTCAACAAAAACAACTGAAGCAATGAAACCTGAATATACTGTATTAGACAAACCTCAAGTAGACCTGTCTAAATTCAAAAAAGATAAAGATGGTTATATCGTTATCTTCGATGGCAAAACATTCGACGGATGGCGTGGTTATGGAAAAGATGCTGTTCCGGGAAAGTGGGTTATCGACCAAGGAGCTATCAAATTTAATGGTAGCGGCGGCGGAGAAGCTCAAGAAAAAGACGGTGGCGACATTATCTTTGCTCACAAGTTCAAAAATTTCGAATTGGAACTAGAATGGAAAGTGGCTAAAGGAAGTAACTCCGGTATTTTCTATCTGGCACAAGAAGTTCAGACAAAAGATCCGAAAACCGGAGAGATGAAAATGGAACCTATCTATATTTCAGCTCCTGAAGCTCAAGTGTTAGACAATGCCAATCACCCTGATGCAAAAATGGGTAAAGACAACAACCGTCAATCAATGTCATTATATGATATGATTCCTGCTAAACCACAAAACGCTAAACCATTCGGTGAATGGAACAAAGCGAAAGTTATGGTTTACAAAGGAACTGTAGTTCATGGACAAAATGGCGAAAACGTAGTTGAGTATCATCTATGGACTCCACAATGGACAGAAATGCTTCAAGCAAGCAAATTTAGCGAAGAAAAATGGCCTTTGGCTTACGAATTGCTAAACAACTGCGGTGGACCTAACAGAGAAGGTTATATTGGTCTTCAAGATCATGGTGATGATGTTTGGTTCCGTAATATCAGAATCAAAATCCTTGACTAATAACTAGTTTTTTCTATTAAAATATCTTCCAAATCCTTGAAGGGCTTGCCCCTTCTTGGATTTGGCTTTTAAATAATCTTACATTATCATGAAAGTATCAATTATTATAGCTACTACTCTCCTTATGTTAGCTTCTTGCAATCCAAAAGCAGATGCAACTCAGCAACAAGCTGCACCTGTAAAGAAAGATATTTCTCTACAATTGTACTCGTTGAGAGACGACATTGCTAAAGACTATGATGCAACAATCAAGAAAGCCGGAGAAATGGGATTCACATCGGTAGAGGCTGCGAATTATGCAGACGGAAAATTCTATGGAAAAACACCTGAAGAATTTAAGGCAAGCATAGAAAAAGCCGGAATGAAAGTGCTTTCTTCTCATACAGGAAAAGGCCTTACAGAAAAAGAACTGGCTTCTAAAGATTTTACAGAAGCACTTAAATGGTGGGATCAAACTATTGCAGCGCACAAAGCAGCAGGAATGAAATACATTGTAACTCCATGGATGGATACACCTAAAACATTGAAAGACTTACAAACTTATTGTGAGTACTATAACGAAATAGGAAAGAGATGTAAAGAAAACGGTATGCTCTTTGGCTATCACAATCACGACTTCGAACTGAAAAATAAGATCGAAGATAAGGTTATGTACGACTACATGCTAGAAAACACAAACCCTGAATATGTATTCTTCGAAATGGATGTATACTGGGTAGTAAGAGGTGGAAAAAGCCCTGTAGATTATTTCAATAAATATAAAAACCGTTTCACTTTGCTGCATATCAAAGACAACAGAGAACTTGGACAAAGTGGTATGGTAGGCTTTGACGCCATCTTCAACAACACTGATGCTGCAGGAGTTAAACATCTTGTGGTAGAAGTAGAGCAATACAGCTTTACTCCTGAGGAAAGTGTAAAGAAAAGCCTTGACTATTTATTAAATTGTCCTTTAGTAAAAGAAAGCTACGACAAATAAGAAAAATTAGATATGCTTTTGTCAGATTGGACGGAGTAGTTTGAAGATCTATTTAGCAAATGTATATTTCTTTAAAGAAATTCTTCTCTCCGTTCATTATGACAAGCCGCATAGCTAAAAAAGTATATAAGCGAATAGATGAACGCAATAATGGCCGACAACGGCTCCTTCTACTACAATATACAAGGTAGAGCCGAAGGAACCAGTTATAATATTATATATCAAGATAGTGAAGATAGAGATTTTCAACCCGAAATAGAAGAGCTGCTTGCCAACTTTGAGAAATCATTATCGGTATATGACAATGAATCCATTATTTCGCGAGTCAACAGAAATGAAGACGTAGAAATAGATGATTATTTTTATACAGTCTTCAACAAAGCAAAAGAAATAAGTGCCCACACAGAAAATACTTTCGATATCTCGGCAGAGCCGCTATTCAGGGCCTGGGGATTTAGCTCTCAAGAAAAATGTCCGCCCAATAGGAAGCAGATAGAAGAGATGAGAAAGTATATAGGAATGGACAAAATAAGCATCAAGGACAGACGCATTGTAAAAGATCATCCCAATATTGTATTGAATGTAAATGCTATTGCAAAAGGATATTCTGCTGATATTGTAGCTTTATTCTTGGAACAGCATAAATGCCTTAATTATCTTGTAGAGATCGGAGGAGAAATTCGAGTAAGAGGAGAAAACCTTCATGGCGAAGACTGGAGAATAGGTATTGACCGCCCATCCGAAAGCAACCTCATTCCCGGACAAGACATGCAAGCTATTTTACAAATTACAAATAAAGGAATAGCGACTTCCGGAAATTACAGACAATTTTATATCGAAAATGGAGAAAAAATAACGCATACAATCAATCCGGCTACAGGCTATCCGGCACGGCATAATCTACTATCCACAACAGTGATAGCAAACGATTGCCTCACAGCAGATGCTTATGCCACAGCATTTCTGGTTGCGGGAGTAGACAAGTCGTTGGAATGGATAAATAACAACGCTGAGATTGAGGCTATATTTATCTGTGACGAGGATGGAGAGTATAAAATGTACTGCACTCCGGCATTAGAAGACAAGATCATTCAAGGAGACGAATAAGATGCCTTTCTTACTGTGTTAAAAAGAAATAAATATTAAAACATATCCGCTTTGTTAGATATTATTTGTATTATTTTGTCAACTGAAAACAATCTAATAGAAATAATATCATAAAGCACTAAAAAAACAAAAATCATGAATACCTTATTATTTTTAGGAAATCTGGGAACAGGTGAAATCATCATCATAGCCATAGTTGTACTTTTACTTTTCGGGGGACGCAAAATACCTGAACTAATGAAAGGACTAGGGAAAGGTATCAAAAACTTCAAAGAGGGAGTTAAAGGTATAGAAGATGATATAACCGGGGATAACGATACAACAACTAAAAAAGATTGATGTAGTATACTTCTATGGAAGAGAACAGTGAAGGAATGTCCTTTTGGGATCATTTAGAAGAACTACGGTGGACTCTTGTCAGGTCTATCATTGCCTTATTTGTTTTTGCGATACTTGGTTTTGCAATCATGCCGTATATATACGACAGCTGGATAATGGGTCCTACCCGTGCCGACTTTGTATTGTATAAATATCTATGTTATGTGACATCATCCGTGCCCTTTATGCCCGACTTCTGCGATGATACATTTCATATTAAGATTATAAACTATAATCTTACTTCGCAGTTTTTCAGGCACATGACCACTTCATTTTGGTTTGCTCTAATATTGACATTCCCATACCTTGCATTTGAAGTGTGGCGTTTTGTAAGCCCTGCTCTCTATTCTAATGAGAAGAAGAGTATCAGATGGGTATTTCTGTTCGGAACAGGTATGTTCTTTATCGGATGTGCTGTAGGATATTTTCTTGTATTCCCTATGACATTCCGATTCTTATCGACATACCAATTAAGTGAGATGATCGAGAATACAATTTCGCTCGATTCGTATATGGATAATTTCCTTACGTTAATATTCATCATGGGAATTGTATTCGAACTTCCTTTGGTATCGTGGCTTTTATCTCAATTGGGCTTTTTAAATAGATCTTTCTTTAAGAAATTTAGAAGACATGCCATTGTTGGACTATTGGTATTATCAGCCATAATCACTCCATCAGGAGATCCATTTACCCTTTCGGTTGTATTTGTGCCGCTTTATATGCTCTTTGAATTGAGCCGCTTTATGGTAAAACCTGCACCGAAAGAAACGGATGAGGAAGATGAGGATGAAGATACTGCCGATGTAGAAATAAAGACTTTGTAATAGTAAATATTACTTGGGAGAGAAATCATCAAGAGAATCTGCATTTCTATTAAAAGATAAAATATCGATAAATAAAAACCCCGATTGGTAACCAATCGGGGTTTTTATTATATATAAGATTTCTTATGCGCTTAAGCCTCTGCCGGAGCATCTCCGTTTGCCTTCTGTACAGGCTTTTCTGGTCTTGGAGGACGAGGAAGAAGAACCTTACGAGACAATTTAAACTTACCTGTCTTAGGGTCAATATCGATGAGTTTCACCTCAATCTTATCACCTTCTTTCAATCCTACTTTTTCCATGTCTTCTACACGATCCCACGAAATTTCAGAGATATGAAGCAATCCGTCTTTTCCTGGAAGGAATTCACAGAATGCACCGTAAGGCATTACCGAACGTACTTTTGCAGTATATACCTCTCCTACTTCTGGTACAGCAACAATTCCTCTAATCTTAGCCATTGCAGCTTCGATAGCAGTCTTGTTCGTAGCTGAAACTTCAACGCGTCCATAACCATCAATTTCTTCGATAGTAACAGTTGCTCCTGTTTCTTCCTGAATACCTTGAATAATTTTACCACCGGGTCCTATTACAGCTCCGATAAATTCTTTGCTGATAATTAGCACTTCGATACGTGGAGCATTTTCTTTGAAGTCGGCACGTGGTTCAGGTAATGTCTCAAGGATTTTACCCATAATATGCAAACGTCCTTCACGAGCTTGGTTCAATGCCTTCTCTAGAATTTCGTAAGAAAGTCCATCTACTTTTATATCCATCTGAGTAGCTGTGATACCATCTTTTGTTCCACAAACCTTAAAGTCCATGTCTCCCAGATGATCTTCGTCTCCCAAAATATCTGAAAGTACAGCAAAGTTAGTACCTTTCTTCTCTGAGATAAGTCCCATTGCTATACCTGTCACCGGCTTTTTAATCTTCACCCCTGCATCCATTAATGCCAATGTACCGGCACAAACTGTAGCCATAGATGAAGAGCCGTTCGACTCTAATATATCTGATACCACACGTATAACGTAAGGATAATCGGAAGGGATCATCGGTTTCAATGCACGGTGTGCAAGATTTCCATGACCGATTTCACGACGACCTACTCCACGTTGTGGTCTTGCTTCTCCTGTTGAAAACGGAGGGAAATTATAATGTAGAAGGAATCTCTCCTTACCATTGTTCAATACATCATCAATGATTTTCTCATCAAGCTTTGTACCTAATGTTACAGTTGTCAATGATTGTGTTTCACCACGTGTGAAAACAGCCGATCCGTGAGCTCCCGGAAGATAATCTACTTCGCTCCAGATAGGACGTATCTCTGTTGTTGTACGACCATCAAGACGTTTTCCTTCGTCTAAGATAGAACGACGCATCGCTTCTTTTTCTACATCATGGTAGTAACGAGAAATCAATGCACCTTTTTCGGCAAGCTCTTCTTCAGTGAGGTTCGCTTTATATTCTTCTTCTATAGCCTTGAAGTTATCTACACGCTCATGTTTGTTTGTATTTCCTGATGCTGCTACAGCAAAAGCTTTATCATAACATTTTTCCCAAACATCTTTGCGTAGGTCTTCGTCATTTGTTTCGTGGCTATATTCACGTTTTTTTGTAGTACCAACAAGCTCCATCAATTCAATCTGAGCCTGACATTGTACTTTAATCGCTTCGTGAGCAAACTTGATAGCTTCTAGCATTTCTGCTTCCGAAACTTCTTTCATTTCACCTTCCACCATCATAATGTTATCAATAGTAGCACCTACCATGATATCCATATCAGCTTTAGCTAATTGAGAAAATGTTGGATTTAAAATGAATTGTCCATCAACACGAGCTACTCTCACTTCTGAGATAGGACCATTGAACGGTATATCTGAAACAGCTAAAGCTGCCGAAGCTGCCAATCCGGCCAATGCATCAGGCATATCTTCACCGTCTGAAGAGAATAGAGTCACATTAACAAATACTTCCGCATGATAATCGTCCGGAAACAATGGACGAAGGGCACGGTCTACCAGGCGGCAAACCAATATTTCGTAATCTGAAGCACGTCCTTCTCGGCGTTGAAAACCTCCTGGGAAGCGGCCATATGCTGCAAATTTTTCTTTATACTCTACCTGTAAAGGCATAAAATCAACACCCGGATTTGCATCTTTTGCGGCACATACAGTGGCTAATAACATCGTATTACCCATCCGTACCATTACAGACCCATCAGCCTGTTTTGCCAATTTTCCGGTTTCAATGGTGATAGTCCTTCCATCACCTAAATCGATACTCTTTGTAATCGGATTAATCATAAATTTTTTTCTTAACGTCTTAAAATCAAACAAAGGTAAGTAAAGTTTTTGAAAATTAAGGGAATGGAGATCGAAAACTCCATCGGGAAAGACGAAATACAATAATAATATCAAGGTTTTCTTTTAGTTAATTTCATTCATCTAACCACCCGTTTACGTTCAATATTCATATTCTAGGCTTATGCTGATAATAAAAAATATCACTACATCTAGTGATTGACTACTACTTTAAGTTTTCATACATTTGCACATCAACTAAAAACTATAAATATCAACACATTAAGAAATAATGAGATCAAAGTCTTTTCTTTTTTTGACCCTCTTATTCTGTGCCATTATCAATAATACTTATGCTGATGATATTGTCATTGACAATGATACTATCAAAATGAAATATACAGCAAAAGAGGTTGTAATAGAATCATTTAAGCAAAACAGTGATTTATCGATACAACCTGTCTCAGCATCCGTTCTATCTGAAAGTATTATTAAAGAAAACAATATAACCAACATAAAAGAGGTGACGGCTTTTGTACCCAATCTATTCATGGTAGACTATGGCTCTAAAATGTATTGCCCTGTCTTTATACGAGGAATAGGAGCTGCAAAAAACACCCCTTCTGTAGGGCTATATGTAGATGGAGTACCGTATTTCGACCGCTCAACTTTTGATATGAACATTAGCGATGTAGACCGCATTGAAGTTCTGCGAGGACCACAAGGCACTATCTATGGCAGGAATACGATGGGGGGCATCATTAATGTTTTCACAAAATCCCCATTAAAGACAAAAGGGACTTACTTGAATCTCTCTGCCGGTAATTACAATGCCTATCAGACCGGAATTTCGCATTATGGAAATGTAGATAATAAAATAGGCTATTCCTTATCTGGTAATTATTCCCATTCGGGAGGCTACTTTATGAATAAAACCACAGGAAAACGAGCCGACCCGATCGATGGTGTTTCTACCCGTGCCCGACTAAGTTGGCGTATTATGCCACGGTTGACGATGAACCTTATTTTTGCTTATGAATATTCCGATCAGGATGGTTACCCTTACCGTATCTATGATAAGAAAACGGGTAAAATAGAAGATATAAATTATAATGAACGAAGTTTCTACCGTCGTAATATGTCTAACAATGGGTTGAATATAGAATATGTAACAGACAATTTCAAACTGAGTTCGCAATCCTCTTTTCAGTTTTATGACGGGAAACAAGGTATCGATCAGGACTTCTCGCCCAAAGACCTTTACTACGTAAACTTCTATCATCGTCAGCAAATGTACTCTCAGGAGTTTAATATCAAATCAATAAAAGAAGACAGCAAATACAAATGGCAGTTTGGAGTATTTGGATTCCACCAGAATTATTTCCAAACAAACGATACTGACTATCGCACATCGGGAAAACATGCAATCCAAAATGTAAACAATCCGACCGACGGAATTGCTCTATATCATCAGTCTACTTTGAATGATATTTTCATCCCGGGATTATCAGCGACACTTGGAATTCGCTACGACTGGGAGAAAACAAAATCTTCATTGATACGCATCACTGCAAATCCGAATGTAGAGCCTGTTGTCGATCCCGAAGTAAAGGCTAAGGACGATTTTTCTCAAATTACACCAAAAGCATCTATCCAATATGCGTACAGTCAGGATGGATTGACATATTTATCTGTAAGTAAAGGATATAAAACAGGAGGTTTTAACAATACGGCCGATGAAGATAAAGACCGTACGTTTGATCCTGAATATAGCTGGTCTTATGAATTAGGAACAAAATCAAGCTTTCTGGATAATCTGCTCTTCGTAGATTTCAGCCTCTTTTATATTAGATGGAGCAACCAACAGATTTCACAGGTAAAACCTACAGGACAAGGTTTTTTAACTCGCAATGCAGGTAAATCGGAAAGCAAAGGCTTTGAATTGACAACTCAGATAAACCCTTCGAGAAGTCTAAACTTCCAGATAGCCTATGGCTATACGCATGCTAAATACAAAGAGTATAAAGAAAGTGAGACGGTAAATTATAATAATAATTACTTGCTCATGGTGCCTAAGCATACATTGGCGATATCTGCAAATTACACCATAGACACAAACCTGAGATGGCTCGACAATGTTGTGCTTAACGCTCAATATACAGGAGTAGGCAAATTATATTGGAATGATGCCAACGATGTAGAACAACCATTTTATGGAATGTATAATGGGAAAGTTTCTTTCGTTAAAAAACAATTTTCACTAGATTTGTGGGCTAAAAATATAGGATCTAAAGATTATATCGCATATTACTTCGCAACATCTGGTAATAATTTTGTACAAAAAGGGAAGCCTTTCACATGTGGATTAAATCTGAACCTTAAATTCTAATATGGGAATAAACATTCAAAAAGGAGAAAAGCTATTTACATTCTTTTGCCTGTACATCGCACAATCGATACCAATGAGTTTCTTCTCTACGGTGATACCTGTAATTATGCGGCAACAGAACTTCTCGCTCGAGAGTATAGGGATGCTCCAATTGCTAAAACTCCCTTGGATACTAAAATTCCTATGGTCTCCTGCGGTCGACCGTTCGACTTTTAGAATAGGTGATTTTAAAAGATGGATTTTCTCCTCAGAATTAATATATGCATCCATCATATTTGCTGTCTCATTTCTCGATTTTCAAACCACACCTTATCTTATTATTGGGCTTGTAATATTATCTTTTATCGCTTCAGCCACACAAGATATTGCAACCGACTCACTTGCTGTTCTGTCTTTTAGTAAAAAGGACAAAAGCCTTGCAAACAGTATGCAGTCGATGGGAAACTTTGCAGGTGCTATGATTGGCGGCGGCATATTACTGTTACTCTATCATAAATTCGGGTGGGGAAATCTATTACCATTCCTCGCTGTATTTGTTATTATAGCTCTAATTCCTCTAATATTTTTCAAGAGAGGAAATAACCAAGTAATCATAAAAGCAAAACAAGAGAAAAAGCCAACCCCGGACGATCTTCTTGGCTTTTTCAAACAAAAAGGTATCTGGAAACAAGTTGTTTTCCTATTTGTCTATTATGCTGGTCTTATTGGTGTGTTAGCCATGCTGAAGCCTATGCTGGTAGACTATGGCTACAACATGAAAGAAATAGGCGTCATGTCGGGGATTGTAGGCACATCTATTGGCTGCCTTGCTTCTTTTGGAGGTGGTTTTATCGTTCGAAAAATAGGCAGACATTCCGCTCGAATATTGTTTGCCGTTTTCACATTGATAACTACTATCTACTTCTGCCTGTTAGTATCTGCTCTTCCAGTAAATATAGCAACTCTGCATTTGGGCATCTCTCTACTTTGGGCAAGTTATGGTATGGCGGTCATTGTTGTATATACCACAGCTATGGACTGTGTGCGTCCCGGGTTCGAAGGGACAGACTTCACAATACAAACTGTGATTACACACCTAAGCGGAATTATTATGGGTGTAAGCTCCGGTAAAATAGCAGCAATGATAACATACAAGGGACTCTTTGTTGTGGAAATGTGTATTGCAGCCATATCTCTGGCATTTATCTTATTTGCATTCAAACTTAAAGCACCGAAAGAACAAAATGAAACAAGAATTACTGAATAAATATAGCATCCCTGTTCCAAGATATACAAGCTACCCTCCGGCTAACTTTTTTAATGAATCATTTACTGCCGATTCATATAAGGAAGCTATTATCGAATCGAATGAACAAAATCCTCAGCATATATCCATCTATATACATATCCCTTTTTGCTATCACATGTGCTATTATTGCGGCTGCAATTCACAGCTACTCAAAGACAAAAATGTGGTAAAAGAGTATATAGAAGCCTTGAAAAAGGAGATACGGATGGTGCTTCCCCTACTCGACCATAGCCGTAAAATATCACAAATACACTATGGAGGAGGAACACCCACGTCACAACCTGTCTCTGTACTAAAAGAAATCAACCGGATAATCTTATCCGAGTTTGAATGCATCGAAAATCCGGAAATTGCAATAGAGTGTCATCCCGGATATCTGGATGAAAACTATTGGAATGATCTGATTGATGCAGGATTCAATCGAATAAGCATTGGCATTCAAGATTTTAACGAAGAGGTTTTAAAGGCTTCCGCCCGTAAACCATCACGAATGGTGATAGAGGATATAATACACATACTCAGGAGCAAAGGTATATCTGTAAATATGGATTTTATATACGGACTGCCTCTACAAACTACTGAATCTTTTGCTGAAACTATTAACAAGGCAATATCTTTGAAGCCGGACAGGATCGTCACTTTTTCTTACGCCCATGTTCCTTGGGTAAATGAGTTGCAAAAAAATCTCGAAAAGATTGGCTTGCCATCAGTTTCTACAAAAAACGAAATATACGAAACAGCTAAGAAATTGCTAATCGATGCTGGATATAAAACGATAGGGCTCGACCACTTTGTATTAGCAAATGACGAGCTCTACGAAGCTTTACAAACAAAATCACTGCATCGCAACTTTCAAGGATACTGTACCCGACACACCACAGGTCAGGTTTATGCATTCGGAAATACCGGGATCAGTCAATTATCTACAGCTTACAGCCAAAATGCAAAAGATCTGAACACATATATATCATCCGTAAATGAGGGTAAGTATCCCATAACTAAAGGGTATATACTGAATAAGGAAGAGCAAATTACCCGTGAAGTAATAGCTTCACTAATGTGCAACTATACAGTAAGTTGGTCGGATATAGCGAACCGAATGAATATGTCTGAAAAGGAAGTAAGAAATGCACTAAACTATAACAAAGAGCAGCTCTTTGATTTTCAAAAAGATGGAATTATCGAATTTTCGGAAGATTACATTACTGTATTGCCGGAGGCTGCACCCTTTGTCCGCAATGTTGCTGCTTCGTTGGATAAACTGATGGTAAATAACGAGAAACGTTATTCCAAATCGGTATAATCAATTTTTGGGTAATGGTTTATTAAAGAAAAAGATCTTTCAAGCATGGTTTAATTAATTAATAATGTATATCTTTAACAAATAGATTAAAAATTAACATTAATACTATGAAAGCTTACTCGCAAATATTACTTCTTTTCGTCTTTATGTCCTGTCTTTTTATATCCTGCAGTAATGATAAAGAATTACCAGAAGAAAATAAAACATACACATTTCATTCTATTATGTGGAAGTTAGAGGAGGGAGATAAACAAGAGGTAATAGAAGACCATAGAAGCATCTCTATCCATAACAACGTAGACGAACCAGCTATAATAACAAATAAATCAGAAGATTATATTAAGGACTATTCCCATTTTCATAACTCAGAGGATGCAGAACTATTAACCCAATTAATGGGTGAAGATTATACTGTCTCTATACCATCTGAGATCAGTCTCTTATCTTCTGATTATGTTTATTATTCAGGTAAAGAAGCTCCGCTACGCATTGGAGAAAAAGTAGAGCTAGAACCTTCCACGAAGGTTAAAGAATCTACAACATTACCACCACATAGCAAGTTAACTACTAATGTGACGATATATCAGAATAAAATAACAGCCACATATCGTATTCGTCTAGTGGCAGAGGATAATTCTTTTGATTACAAAGACATACATGGAAAATGGACCGGTGTATTTTTTAGAAATATGGAAAGTAGCTCTGTCGTTGAAGAAATAAAATAAAAACGAATCATTCGACAACATAATAATAAAAAACGGCTTCAATATAATTTGAAGCCGTTTCTATTTTGATACAATATGTTTTTACATACCTCCTGTAACAGGAATAACTTCTCCTGTAACATAAGCAGACAAATCCGATGCAAGGAATACAGCAACATTAGCTACATCCTCAGGTGTTCCTCCACGACGTAACGGAATTTGTTCTGCCCATTTTTTCTTTACATCTTCAGACAATACTCCGGTCATTTCTGTAATGATGAATCCGGGACAAATACAGTTCGCACGAACATTTCTCGAACCCAGTTCTTTTGCTACAGATTTAGCCAAACCAATCATCCCTGCTTTAGATGCAGAATAGTTAGCTTGTCCGGCATTACCGTTAAGACCAACTACGGAACTCATATTTATGACATTTCCGCTCTTTTGCTTCATAAAGATCGGAGTAAGTGCATGGATAAAGTTGAACGCAGACTTTAAATTTATATTGATTACCATGTCCCATTGCTGTTCAGTCATACGCATCATCAGTCCGTCACGGGTAATCCCTGCATTATTTACAAGAATATCTATCTGTCCGAAGTCTTTTGCAATTTCTTCTACCACTTTATGAGTGTCTTCAAAATTTGCAGCATTAGATGCATATCCTTTTGCTTTCACTCCAAACTTGGCAATTTCTGCTTCAGTCGCTTTTGCGTTGTCATCTATAGCTAAGTCAGTAAATGCAATATTTGCTCCCTGCTCTGCAAATTTAAGTGCGATGGCTTTACCTATACCACGAGCTGCACCTGTAATAATAGCGGTTTTACCTTCTAGTAATTTCATAATTTAAAGTATAAATTAAATTTATATAGTTTACAATCTACTTTTTCTTCTTTTTTATTCCCTCAAATATAAGGTAAGCAATATTTTCTCTTTGCGATTCGGTTTGCAGGCTCTCTGCTCTAATCTGCCCTCTGATGTAAGGCACTTCCAATCCTTTGAGCGCATGGTGAAGTATTTCCGCTGTAGCTTGAGTGTCGGGCATCTCGAAAGTACCCTCTTCTACTCCTTTGTTCAGAATATCTTTCAGTACCTGAATTTCTTTTCTATCAAACGATTTCCTGACATTTTGGACACGCCAGATATCACGGAAGAAATCAGCTTTCAATGTACCATTCCTTGCCACAACATTTTTCACTGCATCAAATCGCGTATAAAAAAACAAAAGAAGTTTCTCGTCTGCAGGAAGATTCTTATTTGCTACAGTCTGCAAAGCATGGAACATCTGATCGAGCTCCGTCTCCAGAACCGCCTGATACACCTCATTCTTATTATTGAAATATGTATATAGTGTCCTCCGCCCTTTGTGCGAAGCTACTGCAATATCATTCATGGTGGTATTTTCCACCCCCAACCTTGCAAATAGCTGACGAGCTACATCTATCAGGATATTTCGGGTTTTGTTTATGGCCATAAACTAAATTTGCACACAAATATTACAAGTGTGCAAATTTAGCATAAAAATATTGAATACATAAGATTTTCCTTTGGTTTTATCACTTTTAGGAATTTTATACATACAGAATAAATATAAGGCCACTCATGCTTTTTATCCTGTCAACTACGTATATATCAATAGCAAATGCTTAATATAATCAAAATAAACAAGTCATTATGGGAGGTTCCGGAGGGTTAAAAACCTCTCTGTCTCATCGCCTCGAACGTTAGGATGGCAGTAGAAACAGATACATTGAGCGAATCGATCTTGCCCCTCATCGGAATTTTTACACGATGGTCGGCATTATCGAGCCAAAAGTGAGTCAGACCATCGGCTTCTGTACCCATGACGACAGCGGAGGGTTTAGTAAAATCAGTATCCTGATACCATTGCGAAGCGTTTAGTTCAGCAGCATACGCTTTTATATTTCTGTTTTTCAAATAGCTCAATGCTTCCTGAGATGTACAAACGGCTGTCTGCACAGTAAAAACACATCCTACGCTAGAGCGTATTGCATTCGGATTATAGATATCAGTAGCTGGATCGCAAACAATTACTGCATCGGCTTGCGCTGCATCGGCCGTACGTAAAACAGCTCCTAAATTACCAGGTTTTTCTACAGATTCGAGTATAATAAGAAATGGGTTATCTGAAATTTTAAGGTCTGCCAACGTATGTCCTTTGGGTTTAGCCAAAGTTAACAGCCCGTCAGAACCTTCACGATAGGCAATTTTTTCGAAAACGGCTTCCGAAACTTCAAATTTTTTATTGTCAGATATAGATTCAAGAACATCGGGATAATCTGTTTTCACAAACAATTCGGGACATACAAACACCGAGTCTACCTCATAGCCCGCCATCAGAGCAAGATTTAATTCTCTAGCTCCTTCTATTATAAATAAATTTTGCTCTCTTCGTTCTTTTGCTTTCGAAAGTTTTACAATATTTTTTATCCTCGAATTTTGCAGGCTGACAATTTTTTCCATTATATCCTAATTGTTATCATAATGCAAAAATAAGAATTAATTACCGACAAAATCCTGTTATTTTATACCTTTGTAAGCTTTATTAGACAATCAATTTATATATACAACTCTAAACGATAATTATTTTATGAGATATATCTGGATGCTTTCCGTTGGTATTCTATTCTTAATAAGTTGCAGCACAAAAGGAAAAAATAAAGAAGAGGTTCCAACCGAGCCAAAGAAATATACTCGTTTCAACGGGAATTACAATCTCACATTCAACGATTTACCCGACTTACACATAGAGGCTGCCGAAGCAAACGGCGTTGGGCCTTTGGAGACAAGAGCAGATACGGCATTATATCAAGACAAGCTTGTACGTATCCCGATAGAACTGGATATCTACCGTGTTGATAAGCTTACACACTCAATGCCTTTTCTAGTTCCTAAAGCAGCAAATTTACTATCCGAAATCTGTATCAACTTCAGAGACTCATTAATTAGTAAAAAAATGCCGCTTTATAAGCCGATCATTACGAGCATAACACGCACCAATGATGATGTAAAAGGGCTAAGTAGAAGAAATAGAAATGCAAGTGATAATTCTGCACACCGTTATGGAACAACAATAGATATAGCGTGGACACGATTTGACAAAGTGAACCCAACAGACAGTCGGGTTTTGGACGACGGCAGACTAAAAGCCATATTGGGTCAGGTTTTGCACGATCTGCATGAACGCGACAGGTGTTATATCAAACATGAGAGAAAGCAATCTTGCTTTCATATCACGGTAAGATAATTTTTAAATAAGCAATTAGCCGACTGCTAAAAATATGAGACGCTACTTTATATACCTTGCATACAATGGAGAGAATTACTGTGGTTGGCAGATACAGCCGAATGGTGTATCGGTACAAGAAACCATAGAGAAGGCTCTCACAACGTTACTGCGTACTCCGACAACAATAGTGGGTGCAGGGCGTACCGATGCGGGTGTACATGCGCGAATGATGGCAGCACATTTTGACTATGAGACTGCAAATCTTGATTTGCCCCTTCTTGCAAAAAAACTAAATAGCATACTCCCTAAAGATATTTCGATATATAATATTGTAGAAGTAAAACCCGATGCTCACGCACGTTTTGATGCAACAAGCAGACTATACAGGTATTATATCACTACAGAAAAAGATCCTTTCTTGCATCATTTGAAATATAAAGTACATGGAAATCTTGATATAGATAAGATGAATGCATGTGCTGATATCTTATTCGAATATGAGGATTTTACGAGTTTTAGCAAGTTGCATACCGATGTAAAGACGAATAATTGTACCATTCTAGCTGCACAATGGGAGAAAAAAGGCAATGATTACATCTTCACCATCAAGGCAAATCGCTTCCTGCGCAATATGGTACGCTCCATAGTAGGCACATTGCTGGAAGCAGGAAAAGGGAAGATCGGTTCGGGAGAAATGCGAAGGATTATAGAAGCTAAAAACAGATGTGAAGCCGGAATATCCGTTCCGGGGCATGCTCTTTTTTTAGAAGAAATAGAATACAATAATGACATTTTTATACAATGAGAATAAATATTCTTAGCGGCAGGACATTAAGAGGGTTCATGGAAAGTGAAAAGTCAGGAGGACTTGTGCTTATCGTTTGCACAATCGTCTCCATACTTTTGGCAAACTCATCATGGATTGGAGAACAATACAGAGGCATCTGGGAATTTGGAGTAGGAAGCCATAGCGTTGCCGAATGGATAAACGATGGTTTGATGGCGGTATTCTTCCTATTGGTAGGACTTGAACTTATACAGGAAATATATGAAGGAGAACTGTCTAATATAAAACGTGCGATGCTTCCGATATCCGGCGCATTAGGCGGCATGTTAGTACCGGCAGGTATTTATATGTTTCTCAACCACGGGACACCTACCCTATCGGGTTTTGGTATTCCTATGGCTACGGACATTGCTTTTGCATTGGGTATTTTATCCCTGTTGGGTAATCGTGTGCCTACTTCCTTGAAAGTGTTCCTTACGGCTCTGGCTGTAATTGACGATCTGGGAGCAATTATCGTAATTGCCATATTTTATACATCCTCGCTGTCGTGGGTTAGCTTGCTGATGGCTTTAGGAATATTTGTTCTTTTATTATTGCTGAATAAAAAATTCCATGTCAATAATATGATCCCTTACATTGTCGGGGGGATCATCATGTGGTATTTTATGCTCAACTCGGGAGTACATGCCACTATCGCCGGTGTATTATTAGCGATCACGATCCCTTTCAAGAAAAGGGAAAAGAAATGCATGTCGAATCGTTGGCAACACTTTTTGCACTACCCTATAGCTTTCGGAGTATTACCTTTGTTTGCTTTGGCCAATACAGCAATGATAATAGAAGGAAACTGGGATCAGTCGATAGGTGAACCTTTCGCACAGGGTATCCTGCTAGGGCTCATTGTAGGAAAACCAATCGGAATCACTCTCTTTAGTTTTATCTTTGTGAAAACAGGTATTTGTGCCTTGCCAAGAGGAATCAATTGGAAGGGGCTATTGGGTGCCGGCATGCTTGGAGGAATCGGATTTACAATGTCCATTTTCATTACCCTGCTTGCCTTCGATGATATACATTATATCAACGAATCAAAATTGATGATACTGCTGGCGTCGTTGGCTTCAGGTATTATCGGCTATACATGGCTAAACTTCGTGATGAAAAAAGAAAGAGAACGAATTTCGTAGATAATAAGATTTAAATAAATGTGGCTAGCTCTCGCCTTTGTTTCAGCGTTCTTTCTTGGATGCTATGATATTTGTAAAAAAAAATCAGTAGATGGAAATGCTGTAATCCCCGTATTATTTCTTAATACTCTTTTTTGTTCCTTACTGTTACTTCCATTGGTGGTTATATCAAAGATATCACCCGATTCTCTGTACGGGACAATCGGATATGTGCCCTCTGTTTCGATAGAAACTCACGGATATATTTTTGTAAAATCAATTATTGTACTTACATCATGGATATTCGGCTATTTCGCTATAAAACACCTTCCACTGACAATTACAGGACCCATAAACGCTACACGCCCCGTTATGACTCTGGTGGGAGCATTGCTGATATTTGGTGAGAGGCTCAATTTATATCAATGGATAGGAGTGATTATCACTATTATTTCATTCTTCCTGTTATCCCTTTCGGGCAAAAAAGAGGGAATTAGCTTTCACAAAAACAAATGGATACTCTTTATGATTCTGGCTGCTATAGCCGGTGCAGCAAGCGGACTATACGATAAATTTCTGATGCAGAAATTCAGTTCTACCGCAGTTCAGTTCTGGTTCAACTCGTACCAATGTCTACTGATGCTGATCGTGATGGTTGTACTATGGTATCCTAAAAGGAAGAATAATACTCCCTTCAGATGGAAATGGAGTATTATTCTGGTTTCTGTTTTCCTTACAATAGCGGACTTTGTGTACTTCTATGCCCTTACAGACCCGGATGCAATGATCTCAATCGTATCTATGGTAAGGCGCAGCAGCGTGCTTGTTTCTTTTGCCGGAGGAGTACTCTTATTCCATGAAAAAAACTTAAAAGGAAAAGCGATAGACCTTGTTTTAATAATCATAGCAATGTTTTTCCTATATTTGGGGACAAAATAATTCGATACAAAATGAGAAAGTTTATACTTGCAATTATTATCATATTCAGTATTGTTTCCCGAGTTTCGGCTCAGGATCTGAAAACAATTTTTCTTGCTATGCCCGAAAACATGATTACAGGACTAGATGCAGCCGGAAAAGAAAAACTACTTTCCAATCCGAATGATACTACAGGCATTACAGCTCCAAGGGGTTCTTTTGGAGAAGTAGAAAGAATTAGTATTTCTTCTGATTACATATCTCTGCAAACTTCCGAGGCCGGAACAGTTCAGATAAAGCTTTTGCCTTTGATAAACGAGTCGAAAATAATTTGCGTTGTAAAGACTGTTTGTGGAAAAGCGTGCGATAGCCAAATACAATTTTATACTACACAATGGTTTCCAATACCTCAAAATGATCTGTTTCCGAAGATAAACAAGGATACTTTCATTATAGCAAATACAGACAAGAATAGCCAGGAGTTTCGCAACGCTTATGCTGCACTGGATATGAATCCGATAACAATTGATCTTTCGCCCGACAGCACATCGTTAGAAATAAGTTACGATATAGAGAATTATCTTACCGGCGAAGATTACAAAATGATAGAGCCTTTCCTCATCGAAAATCCTAAACGGTATACATGGGATAAGCTCTCTTTCAAGCCCGAATAAGAGCTACCAGTTTAGCACATGGATAGAATGACATGCTGCTAATGCGGCTGTCTCGGTACGCAAGCGGCTTTCCCCTAAAGTAATAGGTTGAAAGCCATTTTTTATTGCCTCTTCTACTTCCTGCTCCGAAAAATCGCCTTCAGGGCCAATCAAGATCAGAACATTTTCCCCTAATTTATAAGCATCCTTCAACGATTTCTTTTCAGAGGGGTAGCAATGAGCGATAAATTTTTGACCTTCAAAATCTTGTTTAACAAACTTCGAAAAAGATTGCATTTCATCCAATTGAGGAAGGATTGCTTTCTGCGATTGCTTCATTGCCGAAACGAGAATTTTCTCAATTCGCTGAAGCTTTATTTCTCTGCGCTCCGAATGGTAACATAGAAGCGGAGAAAATCGATCTACACCTATTTCTGTTGCCTTCTCGGCAAGCCATTCAATGCGATCTATATTTTTTGTAGGGGCAAAAGCAATATGAATATTACAGTCCCAGTTTTTGTGCTGTACTATTGTTTTCAGGATATTTACGTGACAATGTTTAGGGTTAGCCTGTATGATTTCAGCATCATAAAAGCTCCCTTTCCCGTCTGTTAAAAGAATCTCATCCCCCTCCTTTTTACGCAGTACCTTTATACAATGTTGCGCTTCCTCGAGAGGTAATTCGGGATTACTCAATATATCGGGTGTATAAAAAATTGTCTTATCCATTCTTCTTAAAAATCAGATCCTCTTTACAAAGATACATACTTCTTCATAAAGAGGACACTACCAAAATGTTTAAATCACTTACTTCTATTCTTCAAAAATAATTTTATTCGCTCCTAATTCTTTTATTTTAGCTAACGACTCTACATGAATCCCCAGCTCGCGCAAGCGTCGTCCACCGTCCTGAAAGCTTTTCTCGATGATAAAGCCCATACCGTATAGTTCAGCGCCCGACTGCTTAATAATATCATATACACCTACCGCAGCATTTCCGTTTGCAAGAAAGTCATCAATAAATACCACCTTATCGTCCTTTGTAAGAAAATCACCACTGACCGATACGGTATATTCCTTGTCTTTTGTAAAAGAATATACTGTAGTAGACAACATATTCACCATTGTTTTAGGTACGGCCTTCTTTACGAAAACAACAGGCAGCTCGAGTAAGTATCCCAACATAATAGCCGGAGCAATACCACTGGCTTCAATTGTAACAACTTTGTTGATAGGCATATTCCCAAAACGACGAACAAATTCAACGCCTATCGATTTCATCAGGATAGGATCCATCTGATGATTGATAAAACTATCTACTTTAAGGATTCCCCCTTCAAAACTTTTTCCGTCTTTTAGAATACGATCTTTAAGTAATTTCATTGTAATATTTTTTATTCCTTAATACGGATAACAACATTAGCGATTATAGCAACGACACCTCCTGTAGTAATACCGGACGAGAAAATACCGCTTATGGTAGCAGGCATCTGCGAAAGAATATTAGGGACTAGTTCAACTCCCAGCCCACATGCAAAGCTTACTGCAAGTACGAGTATTGCTTTTCTGTCGATATCCTGAGAAGCAATAATACGCACACCTGATGCAGCTACTGTACCGAACATCAAAAGCGTAGCCCCACCCAATACAGGCTCAGGCATAATAGAGAATATACCTCCAACAAAAGGGAAAGCACTCAGAATAACCAGAAATGCGGCAATATAATAACCTACACGACGACTGGCAACACCTGTCAACTGTATCAAACCATTATTTTGAGCAAATATTGAATTCGGGAAAGAGTTGAGCACCCCTGCCAAAGCAGAATTTATACCATCGGCCAATACGCCTCCTTGTACACGTTTCATAAATTTAGGACCTTCAATAGGTTCTCCACCAATCATCGAGTTGGCTGTAATATCACCATAAGCTTCTATCGAAGTTATAAAGTAGATAAGAGCAACGGCGATGAATGCCGACAGGTCAAAGCCCAAACCGTACTTAAACGGCTGAGGAATTGTTATTGCCCCTATCGCTCCCATCTTAGAGAAATCTACCCAGCCCATAAAATAAGCAGTCACATAGCCTATTATAATACCGATGATAATAGAGCTCATCCGGATATATTTATTTCTTATACTGTTCAATACAAGTATAGAAACAAGAACAAGAGCTGCCAAACCTAAGTTCTGCATACTGCCAAATGATCTTGCACCCTCAACACTCATAGCATTGAAACCTCCTCCACAAGAAATAATCGCTACTTTTATAAGAGAGAGTCCTATCATTGTAACCACTATACCTGAAACTAGGGGAGTGATAATCTTTTTTGTATATTTAAGTAATCGGCTAACTATCATTTCCACAGGTGACGCGGCGATACATACTCCGAATATAGCGGCAAGTATAGCAGCTTCGCCCATATCACCTTTGGCGGCAAAACTAGCGGTAAGCGCACCAATGAAGGAGAAACTTGTTCCTTGTATACAAAGCAGTCCACAACCTACAGGGCCAAACTTACGGCATTGCACAAATGTAGATATACCCGATGCCAATAAAGCCATAGAAACAAGAAATCCTGTTGTTTCGACAGTAAAATTTAAAGCTTGAGAAATAATCAGCGGAGGGGTTATGATAGCTATAAATATAGCCAAAAGGTGCTGTAGACCGGCAAAGACAGCCTCTTTAAATGGAGGATTATCTTCTATCTGATAAATAAGATCTGTTTTGCGAATCGGTTGGATAAATTTATCAACCTCATTTTCTGTCATTTCCATTTGAGCCTCCTTCTTTTTTGATTATTAACCTTTTATATTCATCGATTCCATATTGAAGCTATATACTTCTTCAATTGGAATAGCATTTTTTTCTATAGTATTGATATCTTTAGCTTCTTCAGTCCACAAAAAAGGGAAAAAACTATATGCATAGTCAGGGCGCAGATGCATTACATCCTGTTGCCAGCCATCCCACCTCATACCGGGATAAAATTCATCCATATCTGTCTCGAAGCAGAATAAAAGAAACTGGCTATATTCCATTTCCAAAGGAATCCATTGAAGCATATCGGGAGCAAAGTAGTACAGGTTTCCGGTGTCTTCTCCAAAAAAACCTCCGTTAATTGCATAAAACCCACCGATAGCATCGTCTGCAACCAATAAATATGGAGCAGGTTCTCCAAATTCAGAAAAAGATTTACCCATATTCCAGTCGGGAAGAGTTCTTTTCATACGATCACTACCTGATCCAAGAATACGAATCCATCCATTGTCGATTAATAGCCCGCCTGTTTCGTAGATAATTGCTCCCATCAGAGAGCGTGTGGTAACTTGTGTGTGTATCAGACTTTTTTCGGCTCGTTGACGCTCGCAAGGCAGAATTTCCACCTTGTTTTTGGCCTGATCAATCCATTTTTTTACAATCGGCCAACCCGGGTCTTCCGTGTTTACAAGCTCTTGTAGCGTACGCATTGGCACATATACTGATGGTAAAACGTCGTTTACCTCATTTTTAATTTAAGGTGCAAAAGTAGTATATTTATAGATATTCTCTAAATAATTAATGAAAGAATAATAGAATATATCCGGACACACTACCAAAGATACATTTAAACAATTGATTATAAGAACAAAGAGTCAACCTAATCAATTATAAAAGAATACAAAATAGCAGCTGTTTGCAGTATTAAAAATCCCATTCAACAAAAAAAGAATGTCCAAGTTCTGACAATTTTTATTAAATTTATACCCATAAAAGCGTGAAATACTGTATTTTTAACCATTTCCTAATTGCTAGGATTACTGAAGGGTTAAATTATATTCACAAATAATAGATTATATAGAGTATTCATTTGTAGATAAATAAACTATCCACATGAAATAGTTTTGTCTAAAAAGAAAGTTCTAGTTCACATATAAAATAAACATAATGACTCATTTACCATCTATAATTAGCGATTTAGCTTTTATATTGATAATTGCGGGAATAATAACCATCATATTCAAATGGTTAAACCAACCTTTAGTATTAGGATATATAGTTGCAGGATTCTTGACAGGGCCGCACTCCAGTTTTTTCCCTACAGTTACCGATTCAGAAAATATAAGTATCTGGGCAGAGATTGGCGTTATATTCCTCTTATTTGGTATGGGGCTTGAATTTAGCTTCAAGAAACTTATAAGCAACGGAAAGACAGGATTTATAACACTCATCATGATTGCCATAGGGCTCGGTGTATCCGGTTACTTTATAGGGTTATGGCTCGGATGGGGTACGTGGAACAGTCTTATATTGGGCTGTATGCTCTGTTTGTCGTCCACTACTATTATCGTAAAAGGATTCGAAGATCCGAAATATAGAGGCAAACGTTTTACAGAAGTAGTTTTCGGCATACTTATATTTGACGACCTTTTTGCCATCCTCGTCATGGTATTTATGGGAACGATTGCCGTAAGCCGCCACTTTGAAGGCACCGAAATGTTGCTCAGCTTAGGAAAATTGATCTTCTTTATGGTCGTATGGGTTGTATGTGGTATCTTCCTTATACCTACCTTTCTCAAAAAAGCAAAAAAATGGCTCAATGATGAAACACTGCTTATCATTTCCTTAGGCTTATGTTTGGGTATGGTAGTATTTGCTACAGAGGTTGAACTTTCTTCGGCATTGGGCGCATTTATCATGGGATCTATTTTAGCAGAAACAATAAAGCTTGAGAAAATAGAAACCCTCACCAAACCGATAAAAGACTTTTTCGGAGCCGTCTTTTTTGTTTCGGTGGGTATGATGATGAATCCTACCGTAATACAAGAGAACCTCGTGAGTGTAATCATTATTACATTGGCTGTTTTATTAGGAAAAATAATATTCACTGCTATAGGAGCACGCTTATCGGGCGAATCGATGTTAGTATCCATTCAGTCGGGGTTCAGTATGGCTCAGGTGGGTGAGTTTGCTTTTATCGTGGCAAGTTCGGCGATAGCCTATCAGTTGGCCGACAATTTTATTTATCCTATCATTATTGCCGTTTCTATACTTACTACCTTTACTACTCCATACCTTATGGCTGCAAGCATTCCTTTCTATAATTGGATGATGAAAACCATACCCGACTCATGGAGGCAGAAAATACTTGAAAAAGACGAAAGGCTTGAAAATCCTAAAAATCAAAGTGACTGGAGTGTATTTTTAACTAATTACATATCGAATGTCATTGTTTTCATATCATTATGTATTGGTGCTATTATCGTTACATCGAGCTTCATCGCTCCATTTATCAACGAACATATGGCAGAACCTTGGGGAAATATTATTTGCCTTGTAATCACTTTTCTAGCTATCTCTCCAATTCTCAAAGGGCTTGTCTATAGAGGAGGGCAACAGCCTTACCTGATATTGAAACTTTGGCAACGAAGTGTAAAAAACCGGATTATACTATCTTCGTTAATACTCCTTCGGTTTATCATTGCTTTTGCTTTTATCTATGTTCTTTTATGGCTGTTTCTAGCTATCCCTGTTTGGGTATCGGTACTGATTGCAGGCGTGCTTATCTTCCTTGTGATACAGTCGAAGCACCTGCTCAAGCTATATTGGAAAATAGAATACAGGTTTGTAGTAAACTTCAACCAGAGGATATTGGAAGAAAGACGAAGAAATTCCCTAAAGCAGAACGATGGAGTAGTCGTTTACGATCTCGACAATACAAACTGGATAGAAAGCAACCTGTATGTAGGGAAATTCAAACTGGAACCCGGTTCTGAATATGAACATAAAATGCTTAAAGATACCGACTTCAGACAACGATACGATCTGATCATTATTACAGTACGCAGAGGCGAAGAAGATCTATATTTTCCGAACGGAAACTTTGTGCTAGAGTCCGGCGACCTGCTCTTAGTGGCCGGAAACATTATGAATATCGACCGCCTGATGACTATGAAGAATTGCATAACAATGTTTAAGAGCACCTTGCGTACAATACACGAATTCTCTAAGCAGCAAGACAATGATCCGCATTCCAACATCAAATGTATATCGCTCATCGTGGAAGAAAATTCTGTTCTGAACAACAAAAGCCTATACGAATCGGAAATGGGCAAAGAAAAGAAATGCTTTGTCGTGGGATTTGAAAGTAAAGGAACAGTTAAAATCAACCCTCCGGCAAATACAACCTTCTCTACAGGGGATATTTTATGGATTATCGGGGATAAGCAAAGTATATATGGTTTTGTAAAAGAGAATCTTCATCTTTAAAAAGTTAGAAAGGTAAATCGGGGTATAATTTTTTTAGCAACAACAATAATGAATATTTACAAAGCAACTTTGGATGATATTGACGATCTGATCCAACTTCGGATTGATTTCTTGACAATGGATCAGGGACGTTTATCAGATCAAAACGAAAAGGATATCCAGTCTCAACTAAAAGTTTATTTGGCAAAACATATCCCGTTGGAAGATTTCATAGCTGTGATAGCTAAACACCCAACAGGCAAAATAGTATCTGCCGCATTCCTTATCATACAAGAAAGGCCTGCAAACCCTTCTTTTATAACGGGATTGACAGGTACATTGCTAAATGTCGTTACTTATCCTGAATTTAGGCGCAAGGGCATTGCTTCACAGGTTATTGGGGAGATAATAAGTGAAGCGAAGCAGAAAGGGGTTTCTTCTATCGATCTGAACGCAACAGATGACGGTAAGGAACTATATAAAAAATTAGGTTTTGTTGAGCCTTCATATACATCCATGCGCTTAAAATTATGACAGACAAAAACAATCATCTATTTTTGTCGTTATATTTTAAACATTTTGATCGCAATATATGCTGATTCAGTTTCTTTTTATACTTGCCGCAATTATTGTAGGCGCGCGTTTGCAAGGTATTGGACTTGGAGTGATGGGTGGTCTCGGATTAGCTATTCTGGTCTTCGGGTTTGGCCTGGCGCCAACCTCCCCTCCTATCGACGTGATGCTGATGATAGTCGCTGTAATAGCAGCAGCGGGCTGTATGCAGGCTGCAGGCGGGCTCGACCTTATGGTATCCCTTGCCGAAAAATTCCTGCGTAAACACCCGCAACGGATCACACTGTTCAGCCCAATCGTCACATATCTATTCACATTCGTCGCCGGAACGGGACATGTAGCCTACTCCGTATTACCGGTGATAGCCGAAGTAGCACGAGAAACGAAAATACGCCCCGAGCGACCTCTGTCAATTGCCGTAATTGCTTCACAACAAGCCATAACCGCCAGCCCAATCTCTGCGGCAACGGTTGCGCTATTGAGCATGCTTGCCGGATACAATATATCCTCACTAAACATCCTAATGATAAGCATACCTTCAACCCTGATAGGTGTATTGCTTGGTGCATTAGTGAGTATGCGTATGGGGAAGGAATTACACGAAGATACCGAATATCTTAAACGCCTCCGTGCAGGAATGTTCAGCCAAGATAAAGTCTCCGACAAAAAAAAATATAGTCTAAAAAGTAAAGCAGGGTTATCTGTCCTTATCTTTATATTGGCTACCGTTCTCATTATTCTTTTCGGATCTGTAGACGGCTTAAGACAGATAGGAGGTAAAACGCTGAATATGCCCATCATTATAGAAATACTGATGCTTTCGGCTGCTGCACTGATTCTGCTCTTAACACGTACCGATGGTATAAAAGCGGCTCAGGGGTCTGTATTTGTTGCAGGAATGCAAGCGGTAGTTGCCATCTTTGGTATTGCATGGATGGGAGATACTTTTATCAACGGCAACATGGAGCAACTTCGTACTTCTATAGAAGGGGTTGTTACCTCCATGCCCTGGATATTTGGTGTCGCCTTATTTGTTATGTCTATTCTATTATACAGTCAAGCTGCAACCGTACGGGCATTGATGCCATTAGGTATTGCTCTGAGTATATCGCCCTGGATGCTTATCGCATTGTTCCCTACAGTCAACGGGTACTTTTTCTTACCCAACTACCCAACAGTAGTGGCTGCTATCAACTTTGACCGTACAGGAACAACCCGCATCGGACGATGGGTACTCAATCACTCGTTTATGCTTCCGGGGCTAGTGGCTACGATCACCGCTGTGTGCGTAGGGTTATTAATCATTACTTTAACAGGTTTATAAAATATACAAAATGAAAACAGAGAAAGAAAAAATGCTGGCAGGCGAATATTATGATCCGGGAGATACCGAATTGATTACACGCTGGCATTTGGCAAAAAAACTAACACAGCAATACAACCAAACAGCGAGCGACGATAAGGAAACGCTAGATAAATTGCTCGGTCAGATCCTTGGATCGAAAGGAGAAAACGTTTGGATTACTGCACCTTTTTATGTCGATTATGGTGAAAATATCCATATTGGAGACAATTGCGAAATCAATATGAATTGTGTGTTTCTTGATTGCAACAAAATAACAATCGGGAATAATACAGGTATAGGTCCCAATGTACAGATATACGCTGTTTCGCATCCCGTAAACCCGAATGAACGCTTATCTTACAATACCGATGAGAATGCAGCACCTTCGTTCTGGAAAATAGATTCGGCACCGGTAACTATCGGTTCTAATGTATGGATATGCGGGGGATCTATTATACTTGCCGGTGTAACTATCGGCGACAATACTACTATCGGAGCAGGGAGTGTGGTCACAAAATCGATTCCAGCAAATTGTCTTGCAGCAGGCAATCCATGTAAAGTAATAAGAGAATTAAAGTAAATTGAGTTTGCTTTTCGTTTTTTTAATTACATTTACACCGATACTCTACAACAAAACATTATTACACCAGAAATAAACTGTAAAATATTGCTTAAACCACTCCTCAAATATTACATCACAATATTCAGCTTTATCTGCTTACACTTTACTTCGCTAAATGTATTGGCACAAGATAATGCGGATGATTCTATACCTGTGCGCATTGGGCAAAATATAGAAAAGCCTATCTATTCTAACGAAAAGAAAAAGCACAGTTCGTTTTATACCTGGGCGTGGGGAAAACATTACAGAGACGTATACTACAAACCCATCACAGCCAAAGCAGTATCTTTAGATTCATCCTATGGAGGGCTATCCATTATCAGCGAACGCCCGATGCTTCATGCGTTTATTCTGAAGAACAAACGAGACCAGCTATTTATGCTAAAGCCACTTGGCGGCTCATCAAGCTTTTTGGAGTCCAAATTTTTCAGGGATGTATATCATCATGAAGATTTTAAAGATACATATCTGGATGATTTTATTACTGAAGCGTATACAATCGTTCATCCATATATGTTTCTTGTGTCGGAAAAGTTGGCAAGGTCGGCAAATATTTGTTCGATGAATACCCGTATTTACTACATGCTTGACGACCAGACGGACACGATTATAGACGATAATCAACTAAAGAATAAGCTCGTGAGTATATCAGAGCTGCCTGCTTTGAAGAATAAAAAGATTCTCACCAATGTAGAGACATTAATAGATAGCCTCCACAGCACGAGTCCTACATCAGTAGATCAGGACTTATATATCAAGATGCGATTGTTTGATATGCTTATCGGCGATTGGAACAAAGTATCGGAAAACTGGTACTGGATATCAACTCAGAAAGGTGATTCCGTTATATATCAACCCCAGGTGATAGACAGAAGCCATGCTTTCTCCAAAGTAGACGGTTTTCTCTTCAAAGGACTATTAGGAATGCTGGGTGTCGGCTTTATTACCAACTATGAAGCTCCTATAAAAAATATCAAGAAAATAAACACACTGGCTCAGCCTCTCGATATTGCAATTACGCAAAGAAGCACAGCCGAAGACTGGCAAGAGCAAGCACGAATATTAAAATTAGACTTAACAGATAGGGATATAGACAATGCGTTTTCGGCACTACCGAAGGAAATGCAAAATGAGGATATCAACAAACTAAAAGAAAGACTTAAAGCCAGAAGAAAAAATCTGGAGGATATCGCTTTGAAATATTATACTACTTTACAAAAGAATCCGGTTATAACGGGTACAGATAGAAGCGAGAAGTTTGTAATAGATCAGAATGGAAAGGAATTGCACATACGCATCTTTGATAAAAACACCAATAAGCTAACTTTTTATAAGAAATATTCACCAAAACGGACAAAAGAAATATGGCTATACGGACTAGGAGGTGAAGACAGCTTCGAAGTAAATAAACGGAGAAGAAATATTGCGATCTTACTTATTGGAGGTAACGATAATAACGACTATGAGGTAAAACAAGGTAATAACGTATTTATTTACGAGTCGAAGTCGGAGAAAGAACAGCTAAAAGCCACCAAGAACGCAAAAGTAATTATCCCTAACGACGAAAGTGCATTGGAGTATGACTATCAGCGATTGAGACACACATCACTTTCTGTCACTCCGATAGGAATCTATGACTCCGATTTGGGTTTGAATCTCGGGACATCCTTTTCGTACACCGTATACGGTTTTAGGCGAGCTCCTTACACTCGAAGACATCAGATAAGCTACGATTTAAACAATGGGTTTATATATCAGGGAATTTTTCCAAGCTATGATGAGAAAAAGAGCCTGCACGTATTGGCTCTGGTAGGTAGCCCTTCTTATTTTAGCAACTTCTTCGGGTTCGGCAACAACACGGATGGTTATAAAAATGAGAACAAGAATTACAATCGTGTTAATATCAAAAAGTACATGTTAAAGCCGTCTTTGTATTACAATATAAACAAAGACCAGACATTCAACATCTACACTTCCATAGAATCGTATAAAGTGAAGAACCCTAAAAATCGTGATCGCTTCATCAATACATTCTACGATGATGATAACTCCATATTCTCTACCAAATACTTTGTTGATCTTGGGGCGGCGTATGAGTTCAATAAGAAAATGCAATCTTTTGTTTCGTCTGTCAAGTTCTCCGTTTCGTCGGGTTGGACTGTAAACGTAACCAAACCTCAGAACAATTTTGCTTATACAACAGGAGAATTCGGGTTCAATCTTAAACTAACAGACAGAATTACTTTTGCTACTCTACTTAAAGGAAAAAGCCTGTTCTCTGACAAATATGATTTCTTTCAGGCAGCAACAACCGAGCTGAGAGGATATCGGAGCAACCGCTTCATCGGTCGTCATTCATTCTATCAATATTCGGATATACGGCTCGATATGGGACGGCTCAACAATCCCCTCACTCCGCTTAACTATGGAATATTTGTTGGGGTAGATCATGGACGTGTATGGTATCCTGAAGATGTTTCACAAAAGTGGCATTCCTCTTATGGAGGAGGATTCTGGCTAACATTACTGCGCAAATTCACAGGTAAATTCTCTTATTTTGGTTCGAGCGATGCCAACAGGCTAATGTTTGAGCTTGGTATGGGATTTTGATTTACAACCCGAATAAGGAATAAGCTTATTTACAATTACCTTTCTGCTAACAAAGCTATCTGAAAGTCCAATAAATCTCGCTTGGATAAAAAGTAACTCCTCGATATAAAGTAATAATAATAATTTACTGCTTGAAACATTGTATCTAAATACTCCTGATCAGAGTCCGGATTTTTTGAATAAGACCAATTTCCTCCGAAGTAATTACTCAGGTTATCATTCATCGTTTTTGTAATTTCCTGTGCCAAAAGATTTTTTTTCAAAAATTGTTTTAGCTCTTGCTTCAATATTATTTCCAATTCGGAAAACTCTCTAAATATATCTTCCACCTGTTCATCTGATGTTGCCCGCCCCAAGGAATCGGCTTGTTCTGTAAACTTCGAGAAAAGCTGGAACTTTTTTTCGTAACCCATATCCTCATCAAAAAGAGTAATATATTTAGTCTTCAATTCACTTTCGATCCCTCTTATTTTCGCCTGATTATAGAAAAAGCGATAAATAGCTATATCGTTCTTTTTTATTTCTGCCTTAAGAGCTTGCATTTGGGCATCTAGTTTTACCTCCAACGCTCCGGCTTCCTTTCTCATATATTTCTTTCCATCATATTCAAACCTTTTGATAGGAACTTTCTTTGTGTAAATATTATTCAACGTGTTTCTATCTGCTTCTATCGAAATATAACTATAGACCATATCAACCTTTTCTTTCGCAAATAATCTATCCATTGCCTCTATTTGTGAAAAATCTGTTATCTCCGATAGGTCAAATGGAATAATATTCTTTTCATCATAATAACCATTATACTGTTTTGGAAAAGTATTTTTATTATAATCGTCTATAAACTCTTTCTTAAATTCGTCTATAGTCAACCGTCTGACATCTTTGTCGAACGTAGAATAATAAAAGACTTTTACAGTCATTTTTTTCTCGATTGTACCATCATTCGAAAACAAATCTATTGCCAGATTATTCTTTACACTATCCTTCGTGATATTAAGCTCTATCAAGGCATTTACTCTTTCCTCTGTAGTTGGATGCGAAGCCCATTGATCATCTACATTTAGCTTAGACTTATTGTATTTCCTGGGGTCTTCTAATGCAACCAGTGGTAAGTTATTTTTGAGTGGCGTATTATTTTCCTTTACAAGAATATCTAAAACAAACAATTGATCTTGATATAGATTCTCACTTATTATCTTATCATCGCTCTTCTTTTCATAAAAGTTGATCGCAAGATTATAAGCATGTTGCGCAAGATCGAGCCTCACCAATGATTCCTGAAGTGCTAGGCTACCTGCTACATTAGCAGCTACCTGATCGGCGTGAAATTCCATTTCTCTTGATAGTGCTAAATGTTTCAGGTTAACATAATCATATAATTTTCTCAATACCCACTGAATTCCCTGAATCACTTTGACGGCTATAATCACAAAAATAGAAAAATAGCCTGTGATACTCGCCCAGCCACTTATCATCTTGTCGAACGACTCATTTTCGTACAGCATGTTATAGATTACCTGATTCACGTTGTATACATAGCTGCCTACACTCATACTGCGTTGAGAAAAGTGCCCGAACTCATGGGCTAGTATTGCTTTCAGTTCTTGTTCTGTAACTGTATTTACAAGCCCCATGCCTATTTGCAGATTTTTAGAAATAGGGAAAAACATACTCCAGAAACTGGAATCATAAAATACGGCAGCATTTACATCACTCGACATATATACTTTCTTAGGAAACTTTGTTCCCACCTCTACTACTATTTCTTCTATCATACCAAACAACCGAGGATAGTCTTTAGAGGTAATTTCTTCTAAATGACTCCTATCTACGGAGTGTTCTTTAAATAAAAATTTAAATAAGAAAAACAGAATTATAATTCCAATACTGGCCAACCCTATTCCTAATAAAATAGTTATAAATTTAGGAAAGTTTACTATAAGCATAATACCCCCATAGGCACATAATGCAGTAAGCATTATAGCGAGGATAAGCAACATTATATAAACAATAATGAAAACGACTATAGAAAAAATAGCACCAAGTGTTTTCTTCCTGAAATTATCAGATAACTGTATGTTCATAGTATAATAGATATAGTTTTATTTCTACTTGAGAAAACAAAAATATTAAATAAAATGAGATACAAAACAGGCTGCGTTTTATAATCCATAATTTATCTTATATCAGTTACTGATCAGAACAAAAAGGTGACAGATAAAGACAGGCTAAAAAGTGTCACTTTTGTCACCTTTTATTCTCAAAACATCCAGTAATAAACTTACAATGTGACACTTAACAAGAATTTGGGATTATCGTATAAAAATCGCATTTTGTCACTTTTAAAACTTTATGATGTTGGAAATAAAAAAGATGTTGGAATAAGTTCTTTTTCATAACTGTAAAAAATAATGTAGATTTGTATCTGTAATACTTTCAGTAGAAATTTGTAACAAAAAAATAGTTAGCCCGTGAAAACAGAAAATGAAGACAAGATAAGCGGATTACCTGAAAACGCTTTTCATGAGCTCAAAGAGGGAGAAGAGTACAACCCCATAATGTCTCCCAATAAGCAATACAAAGAAGTTACGCCATGGTCGGTTATGTGGGGACTGCTGATGGCCGTTTTGTTTAGTGCTGCAGCAGCCTATCTGGGTCTGAAAGTAGGACAGGTATTCGAAGCCGCTATCCCTATCGCTATTATTGCCGTAGGGCTATCAAGCGCCACCAAGCGTAAAAACGCACTTGGAGAAAATGTTATAATACAATCCATTGGGGCAAGTAGCGGGGTTATTGTAGCCGGCGCTATATTCACCCTGCCTGCACTTTACATCCTGCAAGCTAAATATCCCGATATTTCGGTCGATTTCTTTCAGGTATTTCTTAGTTCACTGCTCGGAGGTATATTAGGAATCTTGTTTCTTATTCCTTTCCGCAAATATTTTGTTTCCGATATGCACGGAAAATATCCTTTCCCCGAAGCTACCGCCACTACACAAGTACTGGTATCGGGCGAAAAAGGAGGAGATCAGGCCAAGCCCCTTATTATGGCGGGGCTGATAGGTGGACTTTATGACTTTGTTATAGCTACATTCGGCGCATGGGGCGAAACCTTTACATCGCGTGTAATCCCCTACGGTGAAGCCTTAGCCAATAAAGCGAAGATGCTATTCAGTGTCAACGTTGGAGCAGCGGTTCTCGGCTTGGGATATATAGTAGGATTAAGATATGCCGCTATCATCTGTGCCGGTTCGGCATTAGTTTGGTTCGTGCTTGTTCCTCTTATGCCATTATTAGGAGATACGACATTGCAAATGTTAAATCCCGCAGCTTATTTGCCCGGAGGAGGGCTTATTGATGGAATATCATCAGCCAGCCCTGAAGTGATATTCTCATCTATGGCACGCCATATTGGTATCGGAGGTATCGCAATGGCGGGGATAATCGGTATCATTCGGTCATGGCCTATTATCAAAAGTGCTGTAGGACTTGCTTCTAAAGAATTTAAAGGAGGGAATAAAGATGCATCGAAGATAGATAAGCGTACCCAGCTTGATCTCCCAATGAAAATAATTTCTATCGGAGTAATAGTAGCGTTGCTTGCAACATTCATTTTCTTCTATCTGGGAGTAATGCATAATCTGTTCTATGCTGTTATTGCTATTCTTGTTGTAGCCATAATTGCTTTCTTATTCACCACTGTAGCTGCCAATGCGATTGCCATAGTGGGTACAAACCCTGTTTCGGGAATGACACTGATGACCCTTATCCTTGCCTCTGTTATCATGGTGGCAGTAGGACTAAAAGGTACTTCGGGTATGGTAGCAGCCCTGATTATGGGAGGGGTAGTATGTACGGCCCTGTCTATGGCAGGTGGATTTATAACCGACCTAAAGATCGGTTATTGGCTGGGAACAACTCCGGCTAAACAACAATCGTGGAAGTTTCTAGGAACACTCGTTTCTGCTGCAACAGTAGGAGGAGTAATGATCATATTGAACGATACGTACGGCTTTACCGGAGAGGGTGCTCTTGTAGCTCCACAGGCTAACGCAATGGCTGCCGTTATAGACCCTCTGATGTCGGGTACTGGTGCACCATGGATACTATATGGCATTGGAGCATTGATCGCCCTATTGCTTACATTTTTCAGAGTACCGGCTCTTGCATTTGCCTTAGGAATGTTTATCCCACTTCAACTGAATGTGCCGCTATTGGTTGGTGGTGCAGTAAACTGGTATGTAGGCAGTCGTAGCAAAGATAAAGCATTGAATTCGGCACGATTGGACAAAGGAACATTATTGGCATCAGGATTCATTGCCGGAGGTGCTTTGATGGGTGTTGTTAGCGCAACCTTACGTTTCGGAGGAGTTGATCTGGTAAATAAAGAATGGTTAGACTCTGCAGGCTCACAATGGCTCGCGTTGTTGATGTATGCCGTAATCATATTCTATCTGGGCTATTCATCAATGAAAGCTAAGAAAGGCGGACTGAAATAAGACGAGATATATGTTAGTTTGAAACAAAAGCAGATGATTGATGATTTTGTAAACTTAACAATAGAAAACCTTACCGATGAGCACTTATGCTGCATTATCCGTAGTAAAAAGACCCATCAAGGTATTGAAGCAAAAAGACAATGGCTCTCAGACAGACTGAATGAGGGCCATGTCTTTAGAAAACTAAATGCAAAGGCTACCGTTTTTATCGAATATGCCCCTTTGGAAAGGGCTTGGGTTCCCATAATCGGCGACAACTATTACTATGTATATTGCTTGTGGGTTTTGGGCAATTATAAAGGAAAAGGGTATGGAAGATCGCTAATGGAGTATTGCCTGGCTGATGCAAAGAAAAAGGGCAAATCGGGCATCTGCATGCTGGGAGCACAAAAACAAAAATCGTGGCTCTCTGATCAATCATTTGCAAAAAGGTTTGGATTCGAGGTTGTTGATACGACCGACAATGGATATGAATTACTAGCACTTTCTCTTGACGGAACAACACCTCAGTTTACACAAAATGCCAAGAGCCTGAAAATAGCAAACAAAGAGCTTACAATTTATTATGATATGCAATGTCCCTATGTCTATCAGAGTATTGAGATGACAAAAGAGTATTGCGAAACGAACAACGTCCCGGTGTCATTCATTCAAGTGGATACGCTGCAAAAGGCAAAAGAGCTGCCTTGCGTTTTCAACAACTGGGGAGTATTTTATAAAGGAACTTTTGAGACTGTGAACCTGTTAGATATATCCTATTTAAAGAGAATACTCAAAGGCTGAAAATATATTTTCTTATACAACCTTTTTCTTCAACCCAAATCTGAATCCTTTCTCGGCAACATATACACCGAATAGAATAAACACAGACCCTAGAAGAGCAACCAATGTAATATGTTCATCTATTACAATGGCAGAAGTAAGCAGTGTTACCAGCGGTACGAAGTAGATATAGTTGGATGTCTGCACAATACCAAGTTCTTTTACAGCTGTGTTCCATGCTATAAAACAAAGCAATGAAGCAATCAGGCCTAAGAACAACAGGTTAGCAATAATAACAGGCTGCACAAGCAATTCGGGATGAAGGGATGAAGGGCTAAAAGCAAGAAAAGGCAGCATGGTAATTATACCATAAATAAATACCTTACGGGTAATAAAAAGTGTTGAATAACGCCCGTTGACTTTGCGCAATACAATCCCATAAAAAGCCCACGACAGGGCAGACAATATTGTCAGAATATCACCTAGAGGATTGATCTGCAATATAAAGCTACCGTTGAAAACAACCAAGCCAACCCCAAGCAGAGCAGTGAGCGAGCCAAATATAAGGGATGCTTTCAATTTTTCCTTTCTGTACATTAAATAAGAAAGGAAGGCGGTAAATATGGGAGAAGTACATATAATAAGAGAGACATTGGACGCCAGAGTTATTTGCAGTGCGGTATTTTCGAATACAAAATAGAGGGAACCCCCGCATAGTCCGGCGGCAACAAACAGGAGCTCATCTTTAACAGATTTAGCAAAAAGCCTTTTCGGGCAGACAAACCAAATACCTATATATGCCAACAGGAAGCGATAGATCAGAATTTCGGAAGGAGATAATCCATACCCTATAAGAACCTTTGTAGAAACAAAGGTAGTACCCCAAACAATCACAGTGAGAATAGCAATAGTATGATACCAGTAGTGTTTAGATATAGCCATAGCGTTTTGTTGAGATAAACCAGAATGAGATTGCAAAAGTAATAGGTATTATCTCATATGGCAACGATCTGCTAAACAATCTTTTCAACAGAGTTCAAAAGAATTATATCTGTCTATATATTAAGATAGTATAAAGCATATCCAGAACGGAAACAAACAGCCTTTCTGATTTGTTTTAATTAAAATATATTCGGATATTAGAGGATAGTATTCATAAATATAATAACATATCATGAAATTCTTTATCGACACAGCGAATTTGGATCAAATCCGCGAAGCTAACAATTTAGGAGTATTAGACGGAGTAACCACCAATCCGTCCCTTATGGCAAAGGAAGGAATAAAAGGAGTAGAAAATCAACGGAATCATTATTTGGAAATCTGCAAAATTGTAGATGGAGATGTCAGCGCAGAAGTGATCTCTACAGATTATGAAGGGATGATACGCGAGGGTGAAGAGCTTGCGGCTTTACACAAAAACATTGTTGTGAAAGTCCCTTGTATAGAGGATGGAATCAAGGCGATTAAATATTTCACGAAGAAAGGAATCCGCACGAATTGCACATTGGTGTTTTCTGTTGGTCAGGCTTTATTAGCAGCAAAAGCAGGGGCTACCTATGTCTCTCCATTTGTTGGACGTCTTGATGATATTTCAAGTGATGGCATCGAGCTAGTAAGTAAGATCGTAGATATGTATACTACTTATGATATGTCTACTCAGGTGTTGGCTGCATCTATCCGCAGTACTCAACATATTATACAGTGTATCGAAGTAGGGGCTGATGTTGCTACTTGCCCATTGTCTGCAATCAAAGGATTACTTAAGCATCCTCTTACAGATAGTGGATTAGCCACATTCCTTGCCGATTATAAAAAAGTAAACGGATAAATCTGAAATATCTTTCGTTGTTCTGAGTGAAGTGAAGAATTTATTTTGAGTCTGGCTCTAAAGATGCTTCGTTTCCCTCAGGATGACAAAGAGATTGTAAGCGATGGTTTAATATAAAATCAGGATTCTACTTCTTTAGCTTGAATAAGAATTCCAAACCACCCTCTTTTCTATTTTTAGCAATAATAGAACCATTGTGAAATGCGATGGCATTCTTAACGATAGAGAGCCCTAAGCCCGAACCTCCTGTATCACGAGTGCGCCCTTCATTAACTCTATAGAAGCGTTCGAATAAGCGTTTCAAGTGCTTTTCATCAGAGATTCCTACTCCTGTATCGTAGAATGAGAAGTAATAATAGTCTTTGTCTTCGTTGTATACACTTACACATATTGTTACATCTTCTCCTGCATAGCGAATAGTATTATCCACCAAATTACGAAAGATAGAATATAACAAACTCCTATTCCCATTTATCGTCAGACTTTCGGGAATATTATTGGTTGTCATTACTATATTTTTGCTTTGTAAAGCTGTCGCAAGATCGTCATTCAATTCATTAAGCAACTGATAAATGTTTACTTCTTCTTTTCGGAAAGAAGTTGGTGCTTCCTCTATTTTAGTTATCAAACTCATATCTCCTATCAATTCCGAAAGGATGATTGTCTGATTGTAAGCCTTACTTATAAAGTGCTGCTTCTTACTTTCGTCTAAAGCCAATTGTACAAGTACTGTTTCGAGATATCCCCGTATACTTGTTACAGGTGTGCGCAGTTCGTGTGCTATATTGCTTGTCATTTCCTGTTTCAGCAGTCGGGTTTTCTCTTCCTCTGTCATGTCATTCAGTACGATCTCAAAACTACGGTCTTCGAATATATTCAACCGCAGAATAAAGAGTCTTCCATGCTTTCTTATATGTATCTCAAAATAATTTTCTTCCTTATCTTCGCGCGACAGAAAATCATTGAGTTCATCAAAAGCACTATCTGAGAATATTTCTTTGGGGTTGCTATTCGGTTCACTCGAAATTGTGTTGAGATATTGAATAAATAGCCCATTATAAAATTCAACATTTCTATCTGCCGAAAAGAAACAAATTCCTTCTTCGGATGAATGAACGTGTTGCAATAACTTCTCTCGTTCGAGAGCTATTCGCTTTTGGCTTCTTCTTAGCTGTTTGTAATTTTCTACAAGCTTGGTACTTATTTGCCCCAATTCATCATTCGGAAAATCAAGCTTCGGAAGCTTATCACTATCTGAAGTCATTACAAAATCTCGAAGCTGCCTGATCGATTTTCCAAAACGGTTTGTTATGGCATTCAGCAGAATGAGTATAATAAAGAAAAATGCTAATATAAAATACAAAAATAAATTATCAGGCTCTAAAAAACGCCGTGTTTGGATATCATATGGAAGGGCTACCCGAACATAACCGTTGCCTATCTTTTTTGCATAATATAGATATTCCTTGTTGAGAGAAGCAGACATTCTTATATTACTACCTCGTCCTTTTGCTATTGCTGCTTGTACTTCGGGGCGCATTGTATGATTTTCGAGAGTATGCACATCTTTTACAGAGTTGTCGTACAATACATTCCCGTCATTATCGATTAAGGTAAGGCGTATATTTGAAGGAAGAAGCTGTTCGAGGCTATCCAGAGACAAGAAGCCATGACTAGAGTTAATGATTTCGGCATAAGCATCCAATTTTTCCTCCAATGCTTCAGTTCTTAACCTCCGCTCTCTCGACTGCTCGAAAACAAAGATTCCGGCAGTAAATAGAGTGAAAATAATAGCAAAGTATAAAAACAATCGTTGCTTATAAGTCAGCTTCATTATTCTCCTATATTAAATCTATAACCATAACCCGAACGATTGGCGATAAGTGAAGAGTATTCTCCCATTTTTTTCCTCAGGCGGGCAATATGCACATCCACAGTCCGCTCTGTAATATAAGGGGTTTCACGCCATACAGTCTGGATAATATCTTCACGAGAAAACACCTTATCTACATTTGTTGCCAATAAAGCAAGTATCTCAAACTCGGTTTTTGTAAGTGCTACTTTTTCTCCATCAACAGTTAATTCTTTTTTGTCCATATTGATCACAATACCGGCAAAGGTTAACTCAGTAGTTGACTCCTTTGTATTTTTTTTGACTTCCAGTCTTTTTACCACTGCTTTGATACGGGCAATAACTTCCTTTATAGAGAATGGCTTCGAAATATAATCATCTCCTCCCACCGAGAAACCAGTAAGCATATCATTCTCGGTATCTTTGGCCGTTAAGAAAACAATAGGAATATTATTGCCTTCTTTCCTCAGCTTTTCCGCCATTTTGTAGCCGGACATTCCTCCCATCATTACATCTAGGAGGATAAGAGAAAAATCGGGGTTCAATTTCTTAAGAGCTTCTTCTGCCGAATAAGCTAATTCAACGTCAAAGCCTTCGTTGCTTAAATTGAATTCTAATATCTCGCAAATGTCTTTCTCGTCATCAACGATCAGGATCTTATTTCCCATACATTCTGTATTTACTCTTTACAAAGATAAGCTATTCAAGAAATTACTCATCTTTTTTTTCAATTTTTCCTATTTTACCCGAGTGTTTAAGAACTTTGGCATCAACATAAAAGACAATCTCTTCTACGATATTGCTACAATGGTCTCCAATGCGTTCCAACTTGCGAATAAGCAGTAAAAGCTTCAAACCGCAATATATAAAAGTAGGGTTATTTTCCAGATAGACCGTCAATACATCTATGGCATTGCGATAGATATTATCTACCTCTTCATCTTTGGCTAATATTTTACCGGCTATTTTTGTATTTTCCGACTCGAGAGCTACAAATACATCCGAAAGCATTCCTATCAGTACATCGAATACTCTTTCTAATTGCAACTCTTCCAACAATTGTGAGCCCGGCTTATTACAGTCATCATCGATCACATATCGAGCTATTCCATCACAGAAATCACTAATACGTTCCAACGTGCTACTAATCTTTATGAGTGATAAGATCAGCCTTAAGTCTACAGCCACAGGACTGTAGAGAGCAATATAGTTTTCGCAATCGCTATCTATTTTCAACTCGAATGCATTCACGCGCTTCTCACGGCTTACAATCTCACGGGCAAGCTCTACATCTCCATTAAGAAAAGATTGTTTTGCTTTTTCTAACTGAGATATAACCAACTTCCACATCTGATTTACCTCTTCTCTCAGAGCTAACATTTCCCGTTCTGTATGTTTCATCATATTCATCTCTTCCTTCTTTTAATTGTAATTTTAAGAAACTAATTTTAATTTAAACTCCTTCTTAACCGAATCTTCCGGTTATATAATTTTGAGTTTCTTGCTTTTGCGGATTTAAGAACATCTTTTTTGTCTCACTGAATTCAACCAATTCTCCTAACATAAAGAATCCGGTTTTATCACTTACCCGCGCCGCTTGTTGCATATTGTGAGTAACAATAACAATTGTATAGTCTTTCTTAAGATTATGGATCAGTTCCTCTATTTTTGAAGTAGAGATCGGGTCGAGAGCCGATGCCGGCTCGTCCATCAACAAGATAGAGGGAGACACGGCTAATGCCCTTGCAATACAAAGACGTTGCTGCTGTCCTCCCGATAATTCGAATGCCGATTTCTTTAGTTTATCTTTCACCTCATCCCATAAGGCTGCTGCCTTGAGAGACTCTTCAACTCGCTGCTCCAAATCTTTTTTACTAGCCATGTCATTTACGCGCAAGCCATAGGCTACATTTTCAAATATCGATTTGGGAAAAGGATTAGGTTTCTGAAAAACCATCCCTACTCTTTTTCTCAATTCATCTACCTGAACTGTCTTATCGTATATATTTTCATTTTCAATTAAACACTCTCCGGTAAGTCTTGTTCCGTCGATAAGGTCATTCATCCTATTAAAAAGGCGTAGGAATGTAGACTTTCCGCATCCTGAAGGTCCGATGAAAGCCGTAATAGTGTTGGCCTCCATTTTCATATTTATACCCTTCAATGCATGAAAGTCTCCGTAATAAAAATCTATATTTTTTGCTTCAATCATTTTCTTATTCTAATTAATTAGTCTTTACTTTTTTGCCGAAGTAACGTCTTAAAACAGTAGCTAAAATATTCATAAATAACACAATGACAATCAAAACCAATGCCGTTCCGTAAGCAATAGGACGAGAGGCTTCTATATCGGTACCACTAGTTGCTATTACATAAAGATGGTATGGTAATGCCATCACCTGATCATACATACTTTCGGGCAACTTAGGCAAGAAATAGGCTGCAACCGTAAATAGAATCGGAGCAGTTTCTCCTGATACACGCCCTATAGACAAAATTAAACCGGTAGTTATATTGGGAAGAGCAGCAGGCAAAACAACCCTACGAATGGTTTGCAATTTAGTTGCTCCCAGTGCCAGACTTCCTGTACGGTACGAATCGGGTACAGCTTTGAGTGCTTCTTCGGTAGTACGAATAATAAGAGGAAGAACAAGCAAGCCAAGTGTTAATGAACCGGCAATAATAGAATCGCCAAAACCGAGCGTATTTACAAATAAAGCCATACCAAAAAGTCCAAAAACAATGGAAGGAATACTCCCCAGATTATTGGTCATAATGCGTATGAATTTCACAATCCAGCTGTTTCCGGCATATTCATTTGTATAAATAGCAGACATTACTCCCAATGGGAAAGCAAATATCATACTGCCTATAATCAGATACATAGTTCCTACGATAGCCGGAAATATTCCGCCCGAAGTCATACCTTCTGTTGGAGCTGAAGTTAAAAACTCCCAATTGATAACCCCTACACCGTTGTATATGATAAATCCTAATATCCAGAAAAGGATACCTACTACTGCTATACCGAGTATACGAAATATAATAAATGCAATACGCTGACTTAATTTCTTATCCATAACTATAATCCTTTATTATATTGCTTTTTAGAAATCGCCTCAGCTGTAATGCTGATAATCATAGTTATCACAAACAGAATACATCCGAGCAAAAACAAAGCCTGATAATGAGCTCCTCCTGCCGGAGCTTCACCTAGTTCGGCTGCTATAGTTGCAGGAATTGTCCGCACCGATTGAAAGACAGAGTGTGGTATTATAGCTGCATTCCCCGTAACCATCAACACTGCCATAGTCTCACCTATAGCCCTGCCTATGCCTAATACAACGGCGGCTGATATACCCGATATCGAATATGGAATAACCACTTTGTAAACAGTTTGCCAATGGGTAGCACCCAATGCCAGACTTGCTTCGCGCATAGCCCGAGGCGTATTACGCATTGCATCTTCGGCAACAGTTATGATGGTAGGTAAAGCCATAATAGCAAGGATAAGGCTACCTGTAAATGCAGTTTCGCCGACAGGTAAGTGAAAAGTTTTCTGCACAATGGGAACCAAGACAACTAAGCCGAAGAAACCATATACTACAGACGGAATTCCCGCCAATAATTCAATTGTTGGTTTCATAAGCTTGCGTGTTCGTTCATTAGCTAATTCTGATATATATATAGCGACTCCAAGCCCTAAAGGAAGCGCTATCAGAATAGCAACTATACTCACAAGTAGAGTTCCCAAGATCAAAGGTAATACCCCGAATAAAGGAGCAGGCGTTGCTGTGGGCATCCATTGCTTTCCTCCAAAAAAATCTTCAACATTAATATTCCCTGTTGTAATCACTTTCACTCCGGGCATATTTGTTGGGGCATATTTTTCGGGTAAGAATGCTATGATATTCGGATTCTCGGCAATCACTTCGCCTAGCTTTTGCGGTAGTAGAGCATAATCTTCTCCAAATTCTTCTTCAGAATACATATTAAAAATATCATCTATTCTGAAAATCTTTATTTCTTCATCTGCTCCGCCCAGTTCTGCCCAATTCGTTATTTCTGAATCAAATATTTCTTTTATTTCAAGAACATTTAATTTGTCAACTGCATTCTTAGAGTTTACAACAAGTGTATAGCCATGTTCGACAGAAGGAGAATTAAACAATCCGAATCCTTCCTTGAATAAGAATATTACGATAAGGAGTATAGCGATACTTGTTACAGCACCGCTAACTGTTAGTATGCTTTCAACTATCCGCTCTAATATTCGTTTTAGTTGTTTCATGTTATTCCTTTTGTTTCTGAAATCGTTATTTCACAGGGATAAATCCAACGTCCGATACTATTTTCTGTCCTTTAGCTGACAATACATAGTCAACAAAAGGTTTTACTGCTTTCTCTGATTTTGCTTCGTAATAGAAGTATAGAGGACGTACAACCGGGTAAGTCTTATTCTTGGCATTGGCTACTGATGGCTCTATAAATTTCTTTCCTCCATCATACGATACATGCACTGCTTTTACAGATTTATTAAGATAAGCAAGCCCTACATAGCCTATAGCTCCCTTCGTTTGTCCTACTGACTGGATAATAGCCCCTGTTGCCGGCAAACTCATTATTCCGTTTACATAGTTTTTATTTGCCAGCACATGCTCTCTAAAAAACTCGTAAGTACCGGATGATGTTTCGCGTGAATAAGGAACGATTTTCAGGTCTGCTCCACCTACCTGTTTCCAATTAGTTATCTTTCCGGTAAAAATACCTTCTAGTTGTTCGCGAGTTAAGTTCGATACTTTATTCGAAGGATGTACTACTACCGCAAGTGCATCATAGGCGATAATTACCTCTTTCGCCTCTTTCCCTTTATCTTTTAGCTGTTGTCTCTCCGAGAATTTAATTTTTCTTGAGGCTTGTGCGATATCTGTTGTTCCTGCCAAAAGCGAAGATATACCAACTCCACTTCCTCCCCCTGTTACCGTAACGGTTTTGGATGGATTTGCCTTCATAAAACTTTCTGCTTCTTTTTGTGATAAAGGCAATACTGTGTCCGAACCTTTAATCTTTTGAGCACTAACACCAATACTTAACGATAGTAATGCTATAGAAACCAAAATTGTTTTTCTCATAATCTTTTTATTTTTAGTGATATTTTCATTCCCTAGTTTTTACAGCAACAAAATTATTACACTGTTGTTACAGCCTCTTTTCTATTTTGTTACGTTTACGTTAAGATTTGTTTAGGCGAAAGTCTATCACTCGCCTATCATTCGTCTGTAATATTGATATTTATGAAAAAATATTTGATGGAAGTATTTCTCTTTTCAAGTATACATCCACGGGAAGTTTCTCTAAGATTTAAGATGGTTTTTAGAGTTGTGGGTAATAAGGAGGGGTTGACAATAAGATAATATTATTGTAAGAGCCTATTTAAATAAAATCTAAACAGGCTCTTATATCTTTTATAAATAAAAAGGAGTACCCTTTGATCTGGTCTGAACAATAGTAGAAACAGGATAGGTGACGAATAAAATGTGTTCTCTTTATTCGTTTTTTGGGAGAAGGTGCTTAGCTTTCCCTTTTCTAAAAATCATCGCATCATTTTTAATGCCTTTGCGCAATATTTTCCTTTGCTCTTGTGGTAGTATGACTATATTTTTGCAAGCATCGGAACAGCAATTATGCATCTTTTGGGCACATTTCGAGCATTGTATAAACAAAAGATGGCAGCCTTCATTTGCACAATTGGTATGCGTATCACAAGGCTCTCCACATTGATGGCAATGAGCTATAATATCATCGGTGATTCGTTCTCCGAGACGATTGTCGAAAACAAAGTTTTTGCCTATGAATCTCGATTTCAATCCTTCCGACTTTATTTGACGGGTATATTCGATAATGCCTCCTTCTAACTGATAGACGTCTTTGAAGCCTTGGTGTTTGAAATATGCACTCGCCTTTTCGCAACGGATACCTCCGGTGCAGTACATCAGTAATTTTTTAGACTCTTTGTAGTCCTTCAATTGCTCATTTATAATCGGAAGCGATTCTCTGAATGTAGTAACATCGGGAGTGATAGCCCCGTCAAAATGCCCAATCTCACTTTCGTAATGGTTACGCATATCAATAACGATGGTATCAGGATCGTCCATCATATTATTAAAGTCTTGTGCTTTGAGATGAATACCTATGTTTGTAACGTCAAAGGTGTTGTCGTTAAGCCCATCGGCTACAATTTTGTCTCTTACCTTTATCTTCAATTTGAGGAAAGATTTATTGTCATGTTCTACTGCTATGTTCAACCTGATGTCTTTCAGAAAGGTATAAGTGTCCAAAAAGTCTTTAAAGGCACTCATATTATGAGCGGGTAATGATAACTGGGCATTAATCCCTTCTTTGGCTACATATATACGCCCCAGCACATCGAGCTCGCTCCATCTGACAAAGAGTTCGTCTCTGAACTGTTGCGGGTTGTCAATCTGGGCATAAGCGTAGAATGATAAAGTAAGCCTGTTAACACCGGCTTGGTCTATTAATTTTTCTCTTTCTTCGTTACTTAATGTATTATATAATTGCATTTTATATATTAATTAAAATAGTTGAACAGATTATAAGTTTCGATAAGAGTACAAATGTATAATATGATTTACTGATATAAACGAATATTTAATAGATATAATCTATAAGCCATAGGTGAGTGTTTCACTTTAAGTGCAGATAGGTATCGTTGTTGGCTATAAAGTTTTGTTGTACCATCAGCGAAATCTGTCTCTCGATCAGATAATCTACCGCTTCGGGTTACTTGTCAAAAATAATTTCATTGCACATCATAACTTATTGTTTAAATGAGTTAATGGCTCAACAATAAATACCTCATTTATGGTATTTATGATTAAACGAAAGTCTTATATTTTTGCAATTGTTATATAAGTTAAACAAAAAATATGAAAATGATTATGGAAAAACTATTAGAAGTTGATTCACCATCCCGGCGAATACACCATTCATCAATCAAATACAAAAAGCTGAATTTACTCTTTCGCTTTTGTAACATCAACTACCTTCTATCTCCTAGCCTACCTAATACAGCCCTTTCTTTTTCAGCACGAATGTGTTGCTATAGATAATACTTTCCCCTTACATTCTTTATTTTGACTTATTATAAGTTCATTAGTAAACAAAAGTTAACTGATTGAATTTGCATCAAGAATTTTTATAATATTCTTGAGTTATACAAATAAGCAAGATGTGCTACAATCGTATATAAAAAAGAGAAGTTTTAATTATAAAAATAAACACTTCCTCCTCCGACGGCAATTGGTATTGGAAGTGTTCAATCTAAAATAGAATATGACAAATATATTTATTTTTTGGAAAAAAAAACATCAACCCTCATGTGTTAAAAAGCATATTTATGTATTTTTAGTATTATTGATGCTATCTACGTTTGGACTTTATTCCCAAACCATTATAAGAGGGAACGTAATAGACGAGAAAACCAAAGAGCCTATTATCGGAGCTTCGGTCGCCTTAAAAGCAACGACAAATGGGACTCTTACTGATGCTCATGGTGGATTTTCGTTACAAGTAACAAAAGCTCTACCCGCTACTTTATCTATAAGTCTGGTAGGATATAAATCACAAGATATTGATGTTTACGATGCAGAAGAACCCATCATCCTATCATTAAAAGAAGACTTTAATTTTCTTGACGAAGTTGTTGTAACAGGTTATACATCACAACAACGAAGATCAGTCAGTGGAGCTATAACTTCCATTAATCTTTCAGATGGAATAAAAGAAACTGCGGCTTCCGGATTTGACCAGCTATTACAAGGAAAAGCTCCCGGCGTACAGATCTCATCAAATACCGGAGTTCCCGGAGGTGGTGTTATCTTTCGGGTAAGAGGTAGTAACTCTATTAATGCAGGAGTAGACCCATTATACATTATTGATGGTGTATTTATTAGTAACAGTAATCTCATTTCTACCGGTATGGGAGGACAAACCCAGTCAAATCCACTATCGGATATTAATCCATCAGACATCGAGAACATTACTGTACTTAAAGACGCTAATGCGACCGCAATATACGGATCATTAGGTGCAAATGGAGTAGTTATAATAACAACTAAGAGAGGTAAACAAGATACAAAAGCGAAAATATCGGTATCCCTGTCTCATGGATGGGCAAATGCTATTAAAAAATTCCGATCCATAACAGGCCCTGAAACGGCTATACTCGCTAACGAAGCAGCCTACAATACTGGTATCGATAGAGGATTGTCTCCATCTGACATAAAGTTACCTTTTGCTGATCCCTCCAGTATGCCCACATACGATCGCAATAGTGATTTATTTAGAACGGCTGCTTTATCAAATTATGAAATCTCAGCGCAGGGAGGAAACTCTAACAGTACCTATTATGTCGGCTTAGGATACACCAAGCAAGAATCTGTTGTTAAGCCTTCCGATTTCGAGCGCTATTCGGGACGACTCAACTATGACAATAATTTAACAAGCAAATTGAAAATAGGTACAAGCATTAACCTAAGTAAAATATATCGTAATGTGAGTAGCAATGACAACAATCCAAAAGGAGTAATCAATTCGGCAATATTCGTTCGTTCATATTTACCTATTTACAATGAAGATGGAAGTTATGCCAGATATGGAAGTTTTGATAACCATCTGGCGCTGATAGAGCATCTTGATAACAATGCTACTACATGGCGAACTATCGGAAACTTGTTCTTGGAATATAATATTCTCAAAGAACTTAAATTTCGTTCAAGCTGGAGCTTAGATAATACTGATCTGACTGAAAACAATTATGCTGACACATTTATCAGTGCCGGGATAGCAACGAATGGTTCTGCTACCTCATACAAAGCTAAAAACATTGTTTATACAGCAGAACAATTACTCACCTACAATAAGGTCTTTAAAGATAAACATGCACTTAATGTTTTACTTGGAAATACAGTCAATGCTGTACAAGAGGAGTATACCAGTGCTTCGGGACAAGGTTTTGCTACCAACGACTTGAAAGACATTTCAGTCGCGGCAACGAAATCGGGCTCAGCCTCCAAGTCTGAAAGCAGACTGCTATCATTCTTTGGAAAAGCCAGTTATACATTTAACAACAAATATACAATAGATGGAAGCATAAGGGCTGATGCCTCATCTAAGTTCGGGAAGAACAAGCGTTGGGGCTACTTTCCGTCTGTTGGGCTTACATGGGATGCAAGTCAGGAGAGTTTTATAAAAAACATAAATTTCTTTGATGCGCTCAAATTCAGGGGCAGTTTTGGATATTCAGGAAATCAAAATGGAATAGGGTCATACGCTGCTTTGGGTTTATGGTCAGCAGGATCGAATTATTTAGAGACTGCGGGCACTGCCCCTTCTCAATTGGCAAATCCAGATTTGACATGGGAAACCACACGTCAGTTAGACCTCGGCTTTGATTTTGCAATCCTGAAAAATGCAATAAGCTTTAGTTTCGACTATTATAATAAATACACATACGATTTATTATTGAATGTTCCTGTTCCTTATCGTTCAGGGTTTACATCTTTTCTTCAAAACTATGGTGCTGTAAGAAACAGTGGAGTGGAATTAGGAATACAATCGACTAATATCAATAAAAAAGACTTCAAATGGACTACTGATTTCAATATATCGTGGAACAAAAATAAAATAGAAAAACTAGCTTCAGATATTACATTGGGAGCATCAGGACGCAATGCATCTATATTACGTGAAGGTTATTCAGTAAACTCTTTTTATTTGTATAAACAATTGTATGTTGACCCCGAAACCGGAAATGCTGTTTATGAAGACGTAAATAAAGATGGATTTATTACCTCAGCGGATAGACAAATTGTAGGTAATGCATTGCCAAATTATACAGGAGGTCTCACAAATGAAATTACATATAAGGATTTTTCATTGAACCTATTCTTATATTTCCAACAAGGAAACAAAATCCTTAGTATGCACGATTTTTTCTTAGTGCATGGTGGAACTCAGAACAATATAGGTTTTATTCCGCGACAACTAGAAAGGTGGCAAAAAGCCGGAGATATTACCGATATTCCACGTCTGACCACATATAGTGGAGACCCTACTATTAACGGAGGCTCAGCTAACAATTATGGAGGAAATGTTGCAAATATGAGTAGCCGATATTTGAGTGATGGCTCGTTTATCAGGCTCAAGAATGTGGCTCTAAGCTACAATCTACCTAAATCTATAATAAAAAGCTTACAGCTAAGCAGACTCAGGGCGACTGTTTCGGTTACCAATCTGTTTACCATTACAAAGTATAAAGGGCTCGACCCGGAAGTAAATGCACAAAGTACTAGCCAGAATACTTATGGATATGATTGGGCAACAGTGCCACAACCTCGTACTATTCAGCTTACTCTGAACGCTACATTCTAAGAAAAGAATTAATATTTAATTTCCTCAAAAATGAAGACAATGAAAAAGTTATATAAAAACTTAATTATTATAGCAGCACTCTCACCTCTCTTACTGTTCACTGCTTGTGAAGATTTTCTAGATTTGTCGCCGACAAATTCTATACCTTCTACAATTGCAATAACAAATAAAGGAACGGCAAATGCGGCTATTATCGGAGCTTATAATTCGGTTCAGAATTACTACTCCAATTATTACATAACATTGGGAACAATAACTGCAGACAATGTTTCCTACAATGGGACATTGAGCCAATACTTACAACTCGATCAGAATTCGGTCTCTCCTGATAATGCAGGTACTGTTTATGCTTATCAAACCATTTATGCGGGAATAAACTCTGCCAATTCAATAATTGCAGCTATCGGGAATGTCAGCGATCCGTTATTTACTGAAGCTGAAAAGAATAAGATTCTAGGCGAAGCATACTTTATAAGAGCCCTAGGCTATTTCGACCTTGCTCGTGGATGGGGTGGAGTACAACTTCAATTGAACCCAACAACAGATTTGGGAGCATTATCAGGTATAAAAAGAAGTACTCTCGCTCAGACTTACGATCAGGTACTTGCCGATCTGATAAAAGCCGAAGAGCTACTCCCTGAGGACGATTCGACAACACGTAACAGAGCTCAAAAAAATGCGGCAAGAGCCTTAAGAGCCAGGCTCCACCTCTATCGGGAAGAATGGGGCGAAGCAGAAACATATGCCACATCGGTAATCAACAGTACTAAATACTCTCTAGTGAAACCTTTTAAAACCTTTTTTACTTCACCATTTCTGTCTCCGGAATCTGTATTTGAATTAACTTTTACATCAAACGACAAAAATAGTTACTGGAATCTTTGGTATCCAAGCACTGTAGGAGGGCAATATACCTTAAAGCCGTCGGATGCATTAGTTGCCAAACTAAACGATTCGGATGTAGGGGGAACAAGAAAAGAAATTATAAAAGGTAGCGGAAACTCAGTATACGGAGTATTGTATAATACCGTATCAACAAGTACCGACCCGGCTTATGTTATTCGCATTGCTGAGTTATACTTAATACGGGCTGAGGCAAGAATAAAAAAAGCAACTCCGGATATATTAGGTGCTTTATCAGACTTAAATAAGGTTCGTGGCAGGGCAGATATACCCGATTTTGACAGCTCTGATAAGGATGTAATAATTCAAGCTATTGAAGATGAAAACAGTATAGAATTTGCTTTCGAACCTCATCGTTGGTTTGATCTGGTTAGAACAAAAAGGACAGGTTCAGTCCTCGGTCTGACAAATACCGACTATTGGTTGTTTCCATTCCCCGCTTCCGATATATTATCAGATCCTGACATTGAACAAAATCCGGGCTATTGATAAATATTTTGCCTTTGGCTGATATTACAGGTTTGTGATATCAGCCAAAGTTATTATATCAACAAGTAAATATTATAACGATGAAAGAGTATAATGTTACAAATAGTGTATTAGATATGCTGGGCAACACGCCCATGATAGAAATTACAAAAATAAATACAGGCAAATGTAGATTGTTTGTCAAGCTCGAAAACCAAAATCCGGAGGGCTCAATAAAAGACCATATAGGATTATCGATGATAACCATTGCCGAATGAGAGAGAAAATTGAAACCCAGAGCTTATAAAATACCACAATTGTGGTATTTTATAAAGCCATTCATATTTTTATTTTTGTATCAGATAGTTTTATAAATATATCTTATAGAATATTGAAAAAAATGAAAATCATTCGAAACAGCATTGCTAAGTTAAAAAAGCCAAACCAACAAGCATCACAACACGAAAAAAGTGATGATTATGTTGCAGGAATTATCTCTGTTCCTGCTCGTTCTTTGCTATTACCTTCCTTCCTCTTTTTATCAATGCGAATGCATTGCTTTTGATTCCAACTCCCCCACTCAATATTTTATTATTTATTTTCATTTGATATTGTGCCTCTAGTAATATTGGCTCATTTTATATATAAAATTTCAAAATTATGAAAGCTATAAAGCAGGTTCTTACAACAATAATATTATCCATTTTAGCATTATCGCTTAATGCCCAAAATACAATATCCATCAAAAGCCAAAAACTGGTTTCTCCATTAGTGAGTAAGTGGGTATCTGAATATAAGAATGTTAATTCAGGTCTAAAAATAGAAGATGCTCATAAAAATGATTCAAACGCAGATATAGAATTAATTATAACTGATCAACCCGATAGTTTACTATATGGCAAAGATGTTTTTTATGTAGTGAAATATGCATTACTACCGATTGTCTCCAAAAATTATATCTATACAGAGAGTCTCGAAAAAGAAAAGTATAATAAGAAAAAATTAAGAGAAATATTTTTCGAAAAAGATCTTTTGGATGAAGACGATAGTAAACCATCAAAACTGGCTGAACGCTTTACAGTATATTCAGGCAATAAAAAAGAATCTGTAGCCAGTGTTTTTGCGGCACATTTTGGTTATCCGGCAAACACCTTAAGAGGCACAAAAATAGCAGGAGATGATATATTTTTACTAAACGCGATAAATAAAGATAATACAGGCGTAACATTCAATAGCTTATCTTATTTATATGATCTGTCTACCCGTCAACTAAAATCAGATATAAAGCTATTACCATTGGATATAAAAAAGGAATATCGAGAAGTATTGGAATCGTCAACAATAGACGATGTGTTAACCCTGGTTGAGAATGAAGATCTAGACTTGATCCCAATACAAAAAATAGGTTTTGTAATTAACAGCTCCGCAACACCCAAACCCGAAGTTAAAGATTTTATAAAATGGGTTTTAACTGAAGGACAGCAGTATAATCACGACTATGGATTTCTTCGTCTAAGCCGGGATATTCAATTAGCCCAAATCCGGCAAATAGAATCTAAGTATCTTACGCTCAATAAATAGTAAAAAAACAGCTAAAACATCTCAGACAAATAACTCACCTCTTTCTCCGACGGCAAATTGGTATTGGAGGTTTTTAATCAAAATAGAATATGAAAAAACTTGCTATTATTATCCTGCTATTTATAGCAGGGCTATATTCCTTTGCTCAAAACGACTATTATTTCGGGAGGGATAATCAGTTCGATCCGAAGATACCTACCCCCGAACAGTTTTTTGGATTTCCCATTGGTTCGTCATTAGCCAGATATGACAAAGTTGTTGAATATTACAAGTTGCTGGATAATTTATCCGATAGAGCACAACTCGAAGTTATCGGAAAAACTTACGAAAATAGAGAACAGGTTGTACTTATTGTCACAAGCCCTGACAACCAAAAGAATCTGGAATCTATACGTCAAAATCACTTGAAACTTATAGATCCTAAGAGCTCCTCTTCAAATAATGATCAAAAAGTCATAGTGCACTTAGGTTATAATGTTCATGGAGGAGAAATAGCAGGAACAGAAGCTGCAATACTTGCCGCATATTACTTTGTAGCTTCTACAAACAATGAAACAATCAAAAATCTGGAACAAACAGTTGTTTTGATAGATCCGGCATTAAATCCTGATGGAAGAGATAGAGCTGCCTCATATTTTAACACATTCAAATCCTTTCCTCCTGTATCCGATCCGAATGATATAGAGCATGCCGGAGGATTTACCCCACATAGAGGAAATCACTTTTGGACAGACCTTAATCGTGACTGGTTTCCACTGGTACACGTTGAAAGTAAAGCAAGAGTTGATTTTTATCACAAATGGTATCCTAATATATATGCCGACTATCACGAAATGGGAAGCAACAGTGCCTATTACTTCGAGCCGTCGCCACCACGCAGCACATGGAACCCAACAATCCCCGAAGAAACATACAACGTGTTGAATCCTATATTAGCGAAATACTATTCGGAATCTTTGGATAAAATAGGATCTCTTTACTATACAAAAGAAGATTTTGACAATATTTCACCAATTTATGGATCTACTTATCCCGATTTTCAAGGAGGTGTAGGTACTACCCTCGAAGTAGGAAGCTCAGCCGGAATAGAAATAGAAACGGAAGTGGGGGTAAGAAAATTCTCCCGAAACATCAAAGACAATGTTGTTACCAGCATAGCAGCAATAAAAGCCGCAGTAGCAGAGAAAGACGTATTATTCAAACATCAGAAAGATTTCTTCTCCAGTGCACTTTCTTTAGCGAATAAAAGAGCTGACAAGTATATTGTATTCGGAGACAAAAATGATAACAATCTGACAAAATTATTTCTCGATCATTTACTTAGCCATAAAATAGATGTTTATGAACTCCCTGACAAGTTTTCTCAAAATGGAAAAGATTTTGAACCGGGGAATGCTTATGTTGTGCCATTCTCTCAACCTCAATATCGTATTTTAAATGCTGTGTTCGAAGAAAATACAACATTTGTAGATAGTATATTTATGGACATTACAGCATGGAGCACTGTACATGGATATGGAATACCATTTGTGAAAGTAAAAGGAGCAGTAAGACAAGGACAAAAAGTAACAGATATCCCTCAGGTAAAGAAAGGAGGAGTTAGTCAAAAATCTGACTATGCCTACATATTTAATTATACTGACTATCTAGCATCTAAGTCTCTGTACTATCTACTAGACAAAGGTGTTGTTGTAAAAGCCGCATACAAAGACTTTTCTGCTTCTGTAGCAGGAATAGAGTATAAGTTTAACAAAGGAGCAATAGTCATCCCTGTTGAATATCAAAACATATCTTCCGACCAATTGTATAATATAGTAAAAGAGGCGGCCGAGCTGACAGATATAAAAATATTAGGAGTAACAACTGGTTTCAGCACCACTGGTATAGACTTAGGTAGCAATAATATCAGAAGAGTAGAAAAACCTGTTGTAGCGACATTAGTGGGAAGTGGAATAAATTGGACAGATGTCGGTGAAACCTGGTTTTTGTTAGGCAACAGATTAAACATACCTCTAACCAAAATCAATGTAGCTTCAGCTGATTGGGCAGACCTCAATCGTTATACATCAATAATCTTATCAGATGGCAATTACAACTCGTTGTCTCCTAACTTTATCGGAAAGCTGCAACAATGGGTCGCTAACGGAGGAACGCTTATCACATCAGAAGGTGCTTCTAAATGGGCTATTGAGAATAAAATAGTAACAGGTTTCGTTCCTGATAGCATTCCGCGAAGCAAAAATGAATATAAACGATTAGACTATATTTCACAACGAGAAAACGAAGGTCCACAGCGAATTGGCGGCGCTATATTCAATGCAGATTTGGATATAACCAATCCTCTAGCCTTCGGAATAGTATCGAGAGAAACATACGCAATCAAAACCAGTAATTACAAATTACCAAGACCTAAAAGTAATTACGCTACAGTTCTACAATTGACAGATAAACCTCAAATAAGCGGATTTTTGACAAAGAAAAATCAACAGGAACTAAAAAATGCACCGTTAGTAGTCTTCGAAAACAAAGGTAAAGGAACTGTTGTTCTATTTGCGGAATCGCCTACTTTTAGAGGGTATTGGTTAAGTAGCGGACGAATATTGACTAACGCTATCTTTTTTGGAAGCAATCTTTCTTCTCCGGGACGATACAGACCTTAAGTTTTTTAAATTATAGTTAGATTAGTTGCTTTTGTAAAGATAAAAAGTTGAGGCTATTAATTAATTATTGGGGACAACGATTATTAATGGCCTCTCCAATTATTTACTAATTAATATAACAGAAAATCAATATGAAAATTATAAACGGATTTATTATTGTATCTGCGCTTATAATGCTACTCACTTCTTGCGGAGGTAAAAAGAACAACGACCCTAACTATATTAAAGTCGGTGTAGCCTCGGGACCTGAATATGTAATAGCTGAAGCAGCAAAAAAAGTAGCAAAAGAGAAATACGGACTTGATGTAGAACTCGTTCAATTTAATGATTACATAATGCCAAATACAGCATTAGATCAGGGAGACATTGATGCTAATGTTTTTCAGACGAAGCCGTTCTTAGACGAACAGATCGCACGTCGCGGATATAAATTTGCTATTGTTGGAAATACATTTATATATCCTATGGCAGCATATTCAAAGAAAATAAAGAGTTTGGATGAATTAAAAGACGGAAGTACAGTAGTCATTCCCAACGATGCGGCTAATAATAGCAGAGCCTTATTGCTATTACAAAAAGTAGGATTGCTAAAACTTAAAGAAGGAGTAACAGCCCCAAGGCTGGTTGATATAGTAGAAAATCCTAAAAATCTGGAGATACTGGAACTCGAAGCCCCTCAATTACCTAGAGTCTTAGATGATGCAAAAGTAGCTTTGTCTATTATCAACAATAACTTTGCAGGGCAAGCTGGACTACTCCTCAAAGATGGTGTGTTTGCCGAAGGTAAAGACTCTCCTTATGTCAATCTTATTGTTACAAGAGAAGAAAATAAGGATGAGGAGAAAGTAAAAAAATTCGTTCAGGCATATCAGTCAGACGAAGTAGATAAAGTGGCTACCGAAGTATTTAAAGGAGGCGCTGTAAAAGGCTGGTAACCAAATGGCAGGAAATCGTGCAGGAGCAAATCTAAAGAAAGAACTCATTGTCAAAGCATCATCATATGGGATCGACCTCATTAGCCTTGTATGACGAAATACCTGAATGCTATTTTCCTTAGAGTGTATTTCCAAACATTAAAGGTTTTCGCGGAGTATTTTTCCCCCGAGAAGGATATGGAGACATACCTATTTTGGATCTAATCAGACAAATGATAATAAAGAAAAAATCCAGTGAAAATTCACTGGATTTTCTTATCTATATTAATCTGGATTATAATCTATAACGAAGGTATCACTCTCCTTATACTTCCATCTTTTTCAAATTCAAGTCGATCCATACACACTTCACGTGAAGTTCCCGGGTAAACTTTCTTAATGCCATCAGGACGAGATATACGGTGATAAACAATATACCACTCATCTTTGCCCGGAATCTGTAAAACAGAGTTATGCCCTGTTCCAAAAATTGCTTTGGAATCATCTTTCGTTATCACTATATTATCCGAAGGAATTGTCAATTGACCTAACGGTGATTTCGCTGTAGCATAGCGTACTTTATAGTTGGCACTACCGGTATCATCCTCTGACCACAAAAAATAATACAAACCCTTGCGATAGAATACATAAACAGCCTCTCTAAAAGTATTATCAGGAGTCATTACCTTAATAGTTTTCTTTTTTAGAGAGATCATATCAGCATTTAGCTCTGCTCCAGCCATATAGCCATTACCCCAATAGATATAGTTCTTTCCGGTCTTTGGGTCACAAAACACATCAGGATCAATCTCTTGCCCTCCATCTACACCTTTAGGCTTGAAATCAATAAGCGGATTTCCCGAATCTAAAAACGGCCCTGAAGGATCATCGGCTACTGCAACTCCAATTTTCTTAGAACCTCCATCTTTACCTCCACTAAAGTAATAATAATACTTATAGTCATTCCCAACTTTCTTTTCAATAATACAAGGAGCCCATGCATTTCCATTTGCCCACGAAACATTGTTTTTCAAGTTTAGAATAACACCCTCATCATTCCAATCTTTCAGGTTATCAGAAGAAAAAGTTTTAAAGTAATAGCCACCCCATCCGTCAAATCCATCGCTGGTAGGATAAATATAATATTTCTGAGTCTTATTGGAATAAAGAACATCGGGATCGGCATAATAACCTGCTAATACTGGATTATTTGGTATCAGAGGATAGCTCTCGGGGTTTCCCCATTTATCAATAAGTGACTCCAATTCTTTTTTTGTAATAGGAATAACAGAACCATGACGAGGATGAAAATCCATTGATATTTCATGATCTATAACTTTAAAACTCTCCAAATCGGCACTCTCACAAAACTGATATTTCCCTTTCATATATACATCGTACATCAAAATATACGTATCGGTATTTATCATTCTGAACACACTAGATCCCTCAACAGCATCAGATGTTTGCTGTTTATACCCTTCATGTTCTGTCCATCGTCCAGACGTAAGAGAAGTCGTTGTTGCCAGCTTGATACCATTTCCATGTCCTTCTGTTTTATAAAACATATAGAAGACGCCACCTTTCAAAACAATATCCGCATCTATACACGATTTACCATTGGATGGAAAAAACAATTGCTTTGGCTCACCTACCAAGTCAGAGAAATCATTATTTGCATATGCATAATATATAACATCCTCTCCTTCCCCATGTTTCATAGACCAGTATACCATATATTTACCGACCTCCGAATCATAAATTGTTTGTGGAGCCCATACTCTTTTCAGATCATCCTGACCAGAGTATTTTTTCTGAATATTAATTATACTTGATGTCCAATTTATTAAATCATCAGATTTCATCAAGATCATCGCCCTATTTGAATCCCATCCCTCAGACGAAGTCATATCGGTAACTACCATATAGAAGCATTTACCATCTTCTGATCTCAACAAATGAGGATCACGGACACCTCCGGTCGAACTTATAATCTTGGAATCAACAACAGGCTTATTGTTATTCAAAGAAAAATAGTTATAACCGTCTGAACTGATTGCATAATGAATAGCTTCTTCCTCTACCTGATTCCCGGTAAAATAGGTAAACAGATAAGCCACGTAGTCTTTTTCTTCAATACCCGTCCGATATTCCTGAGAAAAAATCACATGAGGTATAACAGACAAAAAAGTAACAAATAATATAAATCTCACAATTTTCATAATAAATTAGTTATCAGCACATCTATCAGAAAAAAGTAACAAAAGTGACAGTTTTCACAGAGTTTATTCATGTCACTTTTGTTTCTTATTTCATGTTTATAATTCTATAAATAGATAAATTTCCGGGATTTTATTTATTCTATAAAAGCACACTATATTTCTTATTTTAAATCATATACAACCGTCAATACAGAAGCCGGATTAACAAATATAGAGTTCCCTAAATTCTGAATAACCGCCTCTGCCAAATCTTGAGTCTGACTTGTTGTATATGTTTTTATTGAATTCACCTCCGCACTACCAATATCAGCCCTCACATCATAGCGGGTTGAAGATAAGTTGGTGTAAACAGCAACAAGTTTTTTACCATCGGGTGATAGATATGCGCTACCAAAGAGGTTTTTGGATGTGTTTTCCATTTTAAGTTCCACTCGTTTATAGTCAGGACGAACAAACAAACTATAATTACCTAAAACCCACAAAGTCTTAGTCGCTTCGTGTGTACCACTTTGTGTAATATCTCCGTAATCACCTCCTGCAGGAGTTACTTTTATCAGCAAGAATCTGTTTTTATGACTCCAACGCTCCAGATCAAGACTTGTCCAGTAAGACCATGATGAAACATTGGCATACACCAAATCGCAATGTATTACTTTCGACATATATAAAGCAATGTCCATATACGAGGCATTGTTGAAGCCAACAAATTCATTCCCATAGCCATCGCCAAGCATACTCCATTCGGTTTGATAAACCTTCAATCCTGCTGCTGATGCCTTCGATGCCACTTGTGACCTTACATCTACCATTGTTTGCCAGCTTCCGTCTGTCCAATAGCTATGACCGGCAATAACTGGAGCCACATGAGTCAGATCTCCCACATAGTTAGACGAAGCATTATCAAACAAGTTATAGATAACATTTTTCCTTCCGGCATCGCCATCCGTTTCATATAGATAATTCCATGCACCGGATTCACCTAACAATATCTTAGTATTTAATCCTTTTGCCTCTATCGCCTTATCTATTTCTACGGTAAGCCTTTTTATTTCACTATTCTGCCAACCCGAACCTTCCTGTCCGCTTTCCCAATTGTACTGAGGTTCGTTAACCGGGCTGATATAGGTAAAGTTTATTGCTTTATTCGATTTGAAGTAGTCTAAAACAGTTGCTATATATTCAGCAAAGTCATCGTAACTATCATCCTTCAGATTTGAATAAGCTCCCATATCCGAATATCCCTTACCATTACGGGTTAGATATACAGGAGGAGTGTTACTAAACATGACGAACTGTTCACATCCATATTGCTTAGCCTTTTCCAGGAAGTATTGTTGCCCGGCTTGCTTTGTCCAGTCTAATGTCCCATCAACAGGGCTCATAAATGATTCGGCACGTCTGGCTGGATCTTCTATTCCGCTGGCAGCGCCTTGCTGAGCTGTACCACCACCTAGATTAAAACGCCATCCCGATAAACCTATACCTTCGGGTTGTCCATCAGCAACCTTGGCTGAAAATAAAAGCTTATTGTTGGTTAATAAAAGGAATAGGAAATTCTTTAACATTATTATTTATCCACCTAGCGGTACCTGTACCGCTTGATTCAGCAATAGAATGTAAAACAAAATGAATTACTAGGGAATTGAGGATAGCGGTAATTACTTCCGAAGAATAGCCTTTTGGAGGAATTAAAAAATAAGCGCTATTAAGTAAATACACTTCTTCTCTACAAATAGCAAAACGCCCCATGTCAGAAAGTTCAATCCAAACAATTTTCTCTAATTTAAAATCGTCAAAAAATGCACATGCTCTTAAATTGGTCCAGTGTTGTCCCTTAGCACCTCTTTGCTTAAAACTATCTCCAAAAGAATCTAAGTGCTTATATACTGATGGATATTTACTTACATCAACACCGTTTTTTGTAAGAAGAATTTTTAGCGAGGGCAACTTGTATCCATATTTAAAAATATCTCTCCCTCTTAAAATGGGCTTGATTAAATCTATGCTTTTTGGATCAGATTTAATAATATTTTTTTCAGTCTCTGTATCTATTAAAAAAGCCTCGTTAGAACCCGTAGCCAATCCCAGCCTTATTTTTGTGTTTAATTCCTCTAAAGTGGGTCTATTACCGTATATTTTATTCAGCAGTGATAATTTTTCGGGAGTTAATAAAGTCCATGAGGAAACTTTTCCAAACTCTTCCTGCAAATATTCAAAGCTATTATTTGTAATAAATCGATTAAAATTAGATTTTAAATCAAAGGTTGCGTTTACAACTCTTGCTAATGCAGCATTTTCCCTAGTAGTTATGCATAATATTGCGGTATTAACAGTAGCATTTCCAAACAATTGAGAATCTTCTATATTTATCAATTCTAAAACATCAACCTTTTGAGAGACAAAAGATCTTAAAGGTTTTCCGTAATTAGTTCTTAAAAAAGAATTAGAGGTAATAAAATTCAATATCCCATTCTCCGTTAGAAGATTAACCCCTTTTTCTATAAAGTAGCAATATAGATCGGCAAATGGCTCATATTGGAAAATCCAGTGTTAATTGCCCCCTTTTGCCAGTCTAAATTGACCCTCTTTTCCAAAATACGTTTAACCCCTTACGCCAAAATAAAAATGTCCCCTGCTGGAATGTAACCCAACAGGG
>NZ_JAIXHZ010000156.1:0-64310 GCF_043392705.1 Dysgonomonas sp. Shenzhen-Wh21 | reverse complement strand
ACCATTTCCGTCTCTCAGCAATGCTCCATTTCGTTGTATAGAGATAGTATCTTTACTTCCAATAAACACAAACTGATCTTTCGGAATAAAGTCTAGAGCTTCCTTCTGTGCTGAGCCTATGATATCAACTAATCTGGCTATTTGAACCTTGTTTCGTATTTCAACTCTCTCCCCAAAATATTTTTCGTAAATTACCTTGTGCGCATTTACATACTGAGCCTTATTGATTGTTTTCTCAAAAGCCGAACAGCCGACCAATAGTACGATCGTAACCAATAAACTAAATGATTTCATTTTTCTTTGTCCTTTAGCCGTAAAGTTACTGCATTTTTATGAGCAAACAATTGTTCGTTCTCTGCCATTACTTCAATCGTTTTGCCAAGATTGTGAATACCATCTTTTGTAATCTTCTGAAAAGTTATCTTTTTCACAAAACTATCCAGATTTACGCCGCTATAAGCCTTAGCATAACCATTAGTAGGCAACGTGTGATTTGTCCCTGAAGCATAATCTCCGGCACTCTCCGGCGTATAATTTCCAAGAAAAACAGAACCTGCATTTACTATTTCGTCTGCAATATCTGCATAGTCTGCTGTTTCTATAATAAGGTGTTCGGGTGCATATTCGTTGGTTATATCTATAATTTCCCTATTATCTTTTAATAGGATTAGCTTACTGTTTTCTAATGACTTCTGTGCAATCTCACGACGAGGAAGCTCAAACAATTGTCGCTCTATTTCGTGCAGAACTTCGGAGATAAGCGATTCACTGGTTGTTGTTAATATCACCTGACTATCTGCTCCGTGCTCTGCCTGCGACAATAAATCAGCAGCAACAAATGCAGGTATGGATGTCTCATCTGCAATCACTTGTACCTCGGATGGCCCTGCCGGCATATCTATCGCTACATCTCTGAGGCTTACAAGCTGTTTCGCAGCCATCACATACTGGTTTCCGGGTCCGAAGATTTTATATACTTTAGGCACAGATTCCGTACCGTAAGCCATAGCGCCAATAGCCTGTATCCCTCCCGCTTTAAAGACTTTATCTACACCAGCCTCTTTTGCCGCATACAATATAGCCGGATGTATATTACCTTCTTTATTGGGAGGAGTGCAAAGGACAATTTCTTTACAGCCCGCAATTTTAGCCGGAATAGCAAGCATCAGCACTGTAGAAAACAAAGGAGCTGTCCCCCCCGGAATATAAAGTCCTACTTTTTCTATACCAACGGTTTTCTGCCAACAGGTGACACCTTTGCTTGTCTCTATTTTTTTCGTCTCAAATATCTGACTACGATGAAATATTTCGATATTCTCTTTTGCCTGTCTGATAGCTTCCTTTAATTCCTGAGAAACTAAATTCTCAGCTTCTGCAATTTCTTGTGCCGAAACAGCCAGAGAGAGAAGTTTCACTTTATCAAACTTTTCTTCATATTCAAAGACAGCCTGATCTCCTCTTTCTTTTATATCATCGAGTACAGAACTAACAGTGCTGTTCAATGCTGAAGTATCGAAAACAGGACGAGCCAGTATCTCTGCCCACTGGCTACGTAAAGGATATTTTATTATCTGCATAATTTACTTCTTATATTCTTTCCTCAACAAGCTGTAGACAGCTATATCAGTAAACACATTATCTACCAACAATTCGCCGTCACGCTCTATACCCTCCATGTGAAAGCCAAGCTTTTCTGGAATACGGCGGCTCTTATCATTACCTACAGCAACCTTTATCTGAATACGATTCATATCCAGTTCACCAAAGGCATGTTCTATAAGTTTAGCAACCGATTGTATCATGATACCCTTACCTTGAGCATATTGAGACAACCAGTATCCTATTTCTGTCTTCTTATTATCGGTATCCGTATCTTTGAAACCAATCAGTCCTACAAACTGATCCTTATAGTATATAGTAAATTGTTTGTCGGCAGTCTGCAATACATATCTCACATAATTACCCGTATCTTCCGCTTCTTTTGTAGCATCTACAAACGGTAACCATTCACGCATATATTCTCTCTCGTTGTTGAGCGTATTAAATATCTTAAAGATGTCATCTACAGACAATGGATATAATACAATATCATCTGAAACTTCTATCATAAAATCATTTTTTCTATAGGTAATACAATAATGCCTTCAGCACCACATGCTTTTAATTTGGTAATAACTTCCCAGAAACGTTTATCTTCTATAACCGACTGAACAGAACACCAACCCTTTGTAGCTAGTGGGGTAACTGTAGGGCTTCTCATCCCCGGCAAGATATCAAATATTTCTTCAAGCTTATCTTCGGGTGCATTCAGAAGTACATATTTTTTCCCTTCTGCACTCTGAACAGCTTCTATCCTGAATATTAGTTCGTCAAGGATATCCTTTTTCTCCTGTGGCAAGTTTTTTGTTGCTATCAATAAGGCTTGCGATTGCATTACAACCTCAACCTCTTTCAGACGATTACTTACCAATGTCCCTCCGGAGCTCACTATATCAAAAATAGCATCTGAGAGACCTATACTAGGCGAAATTTCTACCGATCCGGTAATAATATGAATCTCTGATTTAATACCCTGTTCTGCTAAATACTGGTTTAAGATATGAGGATAAGATGTGGCTATCTTCTTCCCTTCAAACCATTGCACACCTTCGTATTTTTCATCCTTTGGAATAGCCAGCGATAAGCGGCATTTGCTAAATCCTAAGCCTTTTACGACATCCGCCGCCTCAGCTTTTTCCCTATATTCATTTTCTCCTACCACACCGATATCGGCAACCCCCGTAGCTACAGCTTGCGGGATATCATCGTCACGCAAAAAGAGAATCTCTACGGGAAAATCCTTCGCAGGAATAAGCAGCGTACGCTTAATATTATTCAGTTTAATACCGGCTTCTTGCAAAAGCGCCATCGTTTCCTCAAATAGCCGACCTTTCGACTGAACAGCAATTCTTAATACCATGATATATTAATTTTATATTATTTTCCAGCAACAAAAAAAGAGCTTACCTCTATCAGGCAAGCTCTTCTATATTTTGGCAAACACCACATCAATATACTTACTTACCCAACGGGAGTAACACTATAATGATGATGATGAAATTTATTGCTCATAATTTTATTTTTATAAAAGCAAAAGTATACATTATTTGCAATAAACCAAACTTTATGTCATTATTTTTTTACTTTTAATCCGAATCTCTACCGGAATTGAATCTTTCCCTGTGGCGCTTCAATTCGTCTTCTTTGAATCGAATATCAACTGATCTATACTTTTCCAACTTCTCAGCCGACAGTACTTTTGCAAACTTCTTATAATATTCGATTTGTAACTGAGAATCCCTTTGTTCCGATTCCAAATTCAATTGAACAATTCTTTTATAATCTGCATCCGTTTTGTCTTTTTTACGCTTCAGTTCGCGGGTCTCTCTTCGTGCCTCACGGTTAGCTTCATATTTCTTCATTGAAAACTCTGCTTCCAACGGCAAAAATGCTTTAGCTTCCGCATCTGTTAAGTTAAGTTCTTTTTTTAAATACTCTGCTTTCTTCTGGTTGAATGCTTGTATATCGAACCGTCCTCCACCTTGTCTTGATCTATTCTGGGCTGCAACTGAAAACGTAAAACAGAATAGCAACAACAAAACCAGAATACTTTTCAACTTCATATCGGTATTCATTATTAATAGTTATATAACATTTCCTTAAATTGAGATTTTCTTACCTCATCCTGCAAAAAAAGATAGTAATCCTCTTCGTCCTGAGCGCTGGTATATGCAATAGTTTCTCCGGTCATATCCGTCTTTTGATTGGCATATTGTTTATCCGAAGGCATATTGTTTTTGTCAAAAACACCAACTGAGAACAAAATACCAACAATTGCTGCCGCAGCTGCTGTCCAAGGCAATGCCTTCTTCCACAACGGAACAGTCTTTACCTTTGGTTCTTCCTTAGAAGGCAGTTGATCCATTATCCTGTTATTAAAATTCTCGAAGTAATTTTCGGGAACTTTAAAAGGTTTTTTGCTTTTGTCAAACTTATCCAACATGATTGTTTAATCTTTAGATTCCTTATCTGTATTATAGACTATTATTTAGATAAAAGGTTTAATTCTCCGTTGTTAAAAATTCCTCTATTTTTTTTACCGCATGATGATAAGACGCTTTTAGCGCACCCACAGAGGTTTCTAAAATTTCAGACATATCTTCATATTTCATTTCATCAAAATATTTCATATTGAAAACAATACGCTGCTTCTCGGGTAAAAGAAGAATAGCTTTCTGTAGTTTCAGTTGAGCTTCGTCTCCGTCAAAGTACTCATCACCTTCGAGCTTACCCAACAAGAACGTATCTGCATCATCTATCGAAACATTGTTCAGAGATCGCTGCTTATTGAGAAATGTAATAGCCTCATTAACAGCTATACGATAAAGCCAGGTAGACAATTTGGAGTCTCCCCGGAAGTTTTCGATACTTGTCCATACTTTTATAAATGTATTTTGCAAGACATCATCCGTATCATCATGGCTCAATACGATTTTTCGTATATGCCAATACAAAGGCTCACTATACTCCTTCATCAGTTCGGCAAATGCCGCCTGTTGAGTTTTGGGCTCGTGAAGCCTCTTTATAAGTTGTTCTTCTGCCTCCCGTGACATTTACTATAAATCTTCCAAATATCAATTACCCTATTATTCTAAATCCGAATCATCACCAAAATCGGCTTCTTCATCGGCTTCACCCTGACCATGCTCGAACCATTCGATGAAATTATCAACCTGCGTCTTGTTCTTATCCCACCATGTAAGCGATTCGGGGAAATAAGCGACACTCACATAGCGGCAATAAGTATCAAAATGTCCCGAACCTAAGATTTCTTCATAGGTAGGAACAAAGAAAAACCACAACAATCCACTTTGAGAGTCATTCTGCATTTGCGCTATAGTAAAGAATATCAGCTTAGAAGCCTCTACAAAATAAGAATATTCAGAGGCACTATCCGTACCTTGCGGTTTCTTCAATTGTATATTCTTATAGAGCCATTCACGGTCTATGCCATCTTCGGGAGTCAACCTTACTGAACCGGGTTCTAGTTTGGCATTCAATATATCCAGCATCTCACTGAAAGCATCTTTCGATCTTTCGGTATTGGGCTCCAACAATAAAAAGAAATGGAATGCATAAAAACTCTGCACCCACTGATCCAAGTCGTTCAAGGCATAAGCATACAACAAGAATGCACTCGAGTGTGTTGCATCTATTTCTATCGCTTTACGCAAGTGATGCGCAGCCATTTTATTGTCCTTGCTATTGAAGTAGCAGAGTCCTAGGTTGAAGTGTAGCAAATACTCATCTCCACATCTGACAACCGCATCGTTCAACGTTTTAATTGCATCGCTCATCTTATCCATATTAGCCAGTGCCGTACCCTTTACAATATAGGCATCCATAAGTAAAGGCTGAAAGTTGGCATTAATAACTTTTGAGCTTAAGCTTACAGCACGCTCATAATTATTAAGCTTCAAATAAGACAAAGACATTTCGTAAACAGCAGACATTGACGAAGGATTTACCTTCAATGCCTCTTCATAAGAAGATATGGCTTCTTTATAACGCCCCTTATCATGAAGGCTAACCCCTTCTCTAATGAGTTTTTCTGAGGAAGACTGAGCCTTTATAGATAATGTTGCGAATAATAGAATTAATATAAAGATGATATTCTTCATGCCATAAAATTGTTTAGAGCTACAAAAATAAGAAAATCCTGCTAAAATAAGCCTTTAACTAAAATTCTTAGACTTTTTTAAAAGACCGAGGTTTAATATACAACTATTCCATATTATCTAAAAACAACGATTTTATCCACATCTTACATTTATATATAGATATTCAATTTTAGCTTACTTTATCTATGCGCAATATAATCTTTCTATATAAAAGACGTCACATAATAGAACATTTTTATTATTTTTGTTATTCTAGGTATTTGGACATAACTAAAAAAACAATGATCGATGAAAAGTAATACGTTTGACATAGAGATGATTCGTAAATTCTATGAATCTTACCCCAAAAAAGTTGATGAAGCAAAGAAGATTCTTAAGCGACCATTAACCCTTAGCGAGAAAATCCTATACGCTCACCTATCAACAGATGAGCCTTTAAAAAACTATGTCCGTGCCACCGATTATGTAAACTTTTCACCCGATAGGGTTGCTATGCAGGATGCTACGGCTCAAATGGCTTTATTACAACTGATGAACTCAGGACGAACAAAAGTAGCTGTGCCTTCCACAGTACACTGCGACCACCTGATACAAGCTCATAAATCGGCAAAAGAAGACCTGAACACGGCCGAAGTAACAAACAAAGAAGTATATGACTTTCTGAGTGCCGTATCTAATAAATTCGGCATCGGCTTTTGGAAACCGGGAGCCGGTATCATACACCAAGTAGTACTCGAGAACTATGCCTTCCCGGGAGGTATGATGATAGGAACGGACTCTCATACTCCTAATGCTGGAGGATTGGGCATGATAGCAATAGGCGTGGGTGGTGCCGATGCAGTAGACGTTATGGCAGGGATGCCTTGGGAACTAAAAATGCCTAAGCTGATCGGTGTAAAACTCACAGGAAAGCTATCCGGGTGGGCTTCACCAAAAGATGTAATACTAAAATTGGCAGGAATACTTACCGTAAAAGGTGGCACAAATGCTATTATAGAATATTTCGGAGATGGAACGAGCTCGCTATCTGCTACGGGAAAAGCAACGATATGTAATATGGGAGCAGAAGTAGGGGCAACAACATCCATCTTCCCTTACGACAAAAAATCATCAGATTACCTGAAAGCAACAGAACGCACCGATGTGTCTGAACTGGCAGATAAAGTAATCGAGTATCTTCAACCGGATACAGAAACAGTAAACAATCCGAAAGAATATTTCGATCAGGTGATAGAAATAGACCTATCGACACTCGAACCATACGTAAATGGGCCATTCACTCCCGACGCAGCTCATCCGATTTCGGAATTTGCCAAAGTAGTGAAAGAAAAAGGCTATCCTCAAAAAATGGAGGTGGGTTTGATTGGGTCGTGTACAAACTCATCATATGAAGACTTATCACGAGCAGTATCAATCGTAAAAGACGCAAAGCAAAAGCATGTAGAAGTTAAAGCACAATTCATTATCAATCCCGGATCGGAACAAGTACGTTATACAGCCGAAAGAGACGGCATACTTCCGGCCTTCGAAGAAGTGGGCGCTACCATAATGGCGAATGCCTGCGGCCCATGTATAGGACAATGGAAACGTGAAAGCAAAGACCCTGAGCGTGCGAATTCTATCGTCACCTCTTTTAACAGGAACTTTGCAAAAAGAAACGACGGAAACCCAAATACACACGCATTTGTTACATCTCCTGAGATTGTTGCCGCATTGAGCATTGCCGGTGATCTTTGTTTCAACCCTATGACTGACACCTTAGTAAATAGTGAGGGGGAGAAAGTAAAATTGGAAGAGCCAAAAGGATATGAATTACCTCCGTTGGGATATGAATTGAAAGAGTCCGGATTTTTAGCACCAATTGCAGATGGATCGGATATCGAAATCAGCATAGCAAAAGATTCACAACGACTTCAAGAATTAGCGCCATTTGCGGCATGGAATGGCAAAGACATTATAGAACAACCTCTTCTGATCAAGGTAAAAGGAAAGTGTACAACGGATCATATTTCGATGGCGGGACCATGGCTTCGATTTAGAGGACATTTGGATAACATCTCCGACAATATGCTCATTGGGGCGGTAAACGCTTTCAACGATAAGACAAATGCAGTACTTGATCAGGAAACGAACGAATATATTCCTGTTCCAAAATTGGCTCGTAAGTTTAAAGCCGAGGGGTTAGGGTCTGTTGTTGTTGCAGAAGAAAATTATGGAGAAGGATCTTCTCGTGAACATGCTGCGATGGAGCCTCGTTTCTTGAATGTAAAAGCTATACTTGTTAAGTCTTTCGCTCGTATACACGAAACAAATCTAAAAAAACAAGGGATGCTGGCACTTACCTTTGTGGATAAGAATGACTATGAAAAAATAAAGGAAGACGACAAAATCAGCATAATCGGACTCTCCGAATTTAAACCCGGAAAGAACCTGACTGTTGAACTAACACACAAGAATGGCACAAAAGAATCGTTTGAGGTTGCCCATACATATAATGAGGTGCAGATAGCTTGGTTTAAAGCCGGTAGTGCCCTGAACTATATGAAACAAAAATAATTTTTATTTATCTCATTATAAAGTTACACATAATAGTAAAAGGTGACATTACGAGAACATCATTAACCTGTTACTTTTGTCACCTTTTACATAGAAACACAATGTAGCAATGATCATAAACGTTGTACTATTTCACAACTTTGAAACCCTTGACGTATTTGGTCCTGTGGAAGTTTTTGGCAAAGCAGACGAATGGGAAATCAAATACTATTCTCTGGATGGCGGTTTGATTTCGAATCAAGACAATGTACACATCGCGACAGAAAAACTTGATCAGTTTATCTCCGATCAAGTATTATTTCTTCCCGGAGGAATGGGCGCAAGGGATGAAATAAACAACTCCGGCTTTATTGATACAATTAAACATCTGGCAAACAAAAGCCAATTTGTTATCACCGTCTGTACAGGAAGTGCCTTACTGGCAAAGACGGGTCTATTGGACGGAAGAAAAGCAACATCGAACAAACGGTCTTTCGATTGGGTAAAACAAAGCTCCGACAAAGTGATTTGGATAAAACAAGCCAGATGGGTCGTAGATGGCAAATACTATACATCTTCAGGTATTAGCGCAGGAATAGATATGGCTTTAGGCTTTATAGCAGACATAAAGGGGCTAGAAAAAGCAAGAGAAATAGCAAAAAGAATAGAATACAACTGGCAGGAAGATAAAACCGTTGATAACTTCACAGAGTAAGGATCAAATATGATAACAATAAAACATATTGAAGAGAATGATTTTGAAGAACTAGTTGCTCTTTTTCTTGAATTTGCAACATTCCAGAACCAACCGGAAAAGATGAAAAATTCGGTAGAAAAGATGATATCCGAGAAAGAATTCCTTCATGGTTTTACAGCCAGAGACGAAAATGATAGGATTATAGGATATGCTACTTTTTTCTTTGCATATTATACATGGGTGGGTAAATCCTTATATATGGATGACCTTTACATAAAAGAACAATATAGAGGGAAGGGAATCGGCACGCTACTCATCAATGCAGTTATCAAACATGCCGAGAAAGAGAAGTGCGACAGGTTAAGGTGGCAAGTTTCTGAATGGAACAAGCCTGCGATATCCTTTTACAAAACTTTAGGAGCAAAAATAGACGAAACAGAAAAAAATTGCGATATAGTATTCTAAATATATTTCTCCTATTCAAGAACCTATTTGAATAATTTTTTGTTCCTAATAAGTACCATTGACAAACAGTTAAAACCAGATATTATGGATAGATTAAAAGATAGTGAAACAATAAAAAAAATATCAAAAACAGTAGAAACAACATGCAACATTGACAATGAACTTTTCAAAACTTTCAATGTAAAACGTGGACTTAGAAATGAAGACCATACAGGGGTTGTTGTTGGTCTCACAAAGGTAGGTGACGTTGTTGGGTACGAACGTGATGCTGAGGGAAATCTGACGCCTATACCGGGAAGGCTGATATACAGGGGAATTAGCCTTGAAGATATAGTAAAAGGAGCTCAAAAAGAAGACCGACTAGGATTTGAAGAAGTCGTTTATCTTATTCTATCGGGTAATCTGCCAAGCAAAGTAGAACTAAAAGAGTTTTCGGGTGTAATAAGCAGAACTATGGATTTGAATCCTAAAATCGTAATGCATATATTAGACTTGGTAGGAAAAGACATCATGAACTATTTATCAAGGTGCGTGCTCGAACTATACACTTTCGATGAGAATCCGGACGATACGACTCCCGAAAACCTAATCAAGCAATCCGTCAATCTGATTGCAACATTCCCTACCATAGTAGCCTATGCACATAATGCCATACGACATGGACAAGGTAAGTCGTTACATATAAGACACCCTCAGCCGGATGTTTCTCTTGCCGAGAATTTCCTTTACATGATGAAAGGACGCCACTACACTCCACTGGATGTAAAGATACTAGATCTTGCCATGATGGTACACGCCGACCACGGTGGAGGGAACAACTCTACATTTACGGTACGCGTAACCAGCTCTACAGGAACCGATACATATTCTACTATTGCCGCAGGCATAGGCTCACTGAAAGGTCCTCTTCATGGAGGAGCAAACCTGAAGGTTATAGACATGATACAAACTATCAAGAGTGAGGTTAAAGACTGGACCAGCGTTGAAGAAATAGACAATTACCTTTGTAAGATATTGAACAAAGAAGCTTATGACCGCACCGGGCTTATTTACGGTATCGGGCACGCTATATATACCATATCAGATCCTCGCACTGTTCTCCTGAAAGAAATGGCCCGGGATTTGGCAATCGAGAAAGGCCGTGAAGCTGAGTATAATTTCTACACCTTATTAGAAGAGCGGGCGATCTTCAACTTCATGGAAACGAAAGGGAAAAATGTTAACAAACAGGTATGTGCCAATGTGGACTTTTATTCCGGATTTGTATACGATATGATTGGTCTTCCGCAGGAAATTTATACTCCGTTGTTTGCTATGGCTCGTATTGTAGGATGGACAGCACACCGCATTGAAGAACTAAACTTTAAGCAAAAACGAATCATCCGTCCTGCATATAAAAATGCAGCTGATGTTCGTGAATACATACCTATAGATAAAAGATAATGAAGCAACTCGTATTAATTGCAGCAAGTATATACGGTACTATATCTGTTATACTTGGAGCTTTTGGAGCACATGCCTTCAAGGCGATGCTAACTCCCGATAAGCTAGCGAGCTTCGATACAGGGGTGCGTTATCAAATGTATCATGCGATTGTATTGCTGATAATAGGCCTGACTCTATCTTTCACATCCTCACTCGAGAAGTGGGCTGCTATCTCCATCATTGTGGGTGTATTCTTATTTTCGTTTAGTATTTATTTTCTAGCCTTCTCCGAATATTGGAATGTGAACTTAAAATTTCTAGGTCCCATTACCCCTATCGGAGGCATGTTTATGATTGCAGGATGGGTGCTGCTGGTTGTATTTTTCATTAAAAATAAAATTATTTAATTTTTTTTGATTTTTTCTGTAACCAAAAACATAGTTATGCCGTCATATCTATAAGTTAACAATTTTAAATTATTATAGAAATGAAATCTATTTTATACACAATCAGCATTAGTTTATTAATATTTGTTGCCCAGTCTTGTAACTTCAATTCGGTAAGAGGTAACGGAACAATAGTAGAAAACGAAGTTAGTATATCTGACTATAAAGCCATTGAATTTGGTGGAGGCGGTGAACTCGTTTATGAACAAAAGCCCGACGTAGCACCATATGTGCGTGTAGAAACTGATGAAAATATTTATCCGTTGTTGATAATAAAAACAGATGGTGACGTGCTATCGTTCAAAAGCAAGGAAAATATAAGCCCTACAACATACAAGATATATACTAACTCGAAAGACCTGACAAGCCTAAGCATCAGCGGTTCTATGAAAGCTCACCTAAAAGGCAAGTTAGAAACATCAAAATTAGATGTGTCTGTATCAGGGAGTGGCAACATCATTATAGACAGCCTTATATGTCATTCATTATCAACAAGAGTATCGGGATCGGGCGATGTAGATGCAAAAGGGAAAGTAACAAACATAGACTCCAGAATATCAGGTAGCGGTAAAGTAATAGCTACAGATCTGGTTGCCGACTCTGTTAAATGTTCGGTATCTGGGAGCGGAGACTTTTTTGTATATGCCAACAAATATCTAGACGTAAGTATCTCTGGTAGTGGTAGTGTTAAGTACAAAGGTAACCCACAAATAGATCAGTCAATATCCGGAAGTGGTAAGATTTCGAGACAAGAATAAGAAGCGTAAAGCATAAAAACAAAAAAGATTATCCCGGTCGGGATAATCTTTTTGTATTATAATACAATAGCAATTGTATAAACTAAACAACTATAATCCTATTTGAGTTTTTATAAAGTTATTCGCTTCATCTTCACTCTGGAAATATATAAGTCCTTTAAACTCAAACGGGAAGTTATCGAAAGGCAAAGAGAATCGTTTCTTTTCACACGTTACGGAAAAGTCCTCATAATTGGTCGTCGTAAAATTTACAACTTCGTCAGGAGAGTCAATCTTAAATACCTTTATAGACAACTTTTTGGGGTCAACTCTATATAATATATCCCCTACCTTCAAAACATCTCTAAGTCTCATAGCAATATCATTTTAAAAGATGGAACAATAGGTCATATTATAACAACCATCTATAACACATTGTTCACAAAATTATCTATTTGATATAAAAGGGATATGAGTATAGGCAATATACAATCAATATTAATAACATAGCAATTAGTACTAAATATGGATATATTACTACGTAGCACAACTACAAGAACCACAATATCAATATAAACTGTAACATATTTCCATAAATGCACAGTTTCTTATTTTTTGTGCATAACACAAGTTTTTTTATAATTTTAATTTCGTTGTCTTATATTTTAATAGTACCTTTGGGGCGAACTAAATAATAACTTTTTATTCAAATATAACATGGATATTTCGCACATTGAACATCTAGGTATTGCTGTGAAAAGCATCGAAGAACAACTTCCTTATTATGAAGGAGTTTTAGGCTTAAAATGCTACAGCATAGAGGTTGTTGAAGATCAAAAAGTAAAGACCGCTTTTTTTAAAGTAGGCCAAACAAAAATCGAACTGCTTGAACCGACAAGTCCAGACAGCACAATTGCTAAATTTATTGAGAAAAAAGGAGAAGGAATTCACCACATTGCATGGTGTGTTCAAGACGGCGTAGCAAACGCTTTAGCTGAAGTAGAAGCTAAAGGAGTTCAACTAATAGACAAAGCCCCTCGCCGTGGTGCTGAAGGTCTTGATATCGCATTCCTTCACCCGAAATCAACAGGAAGCGTTCTTACAGAACTTTGTGAGACTCCAAAAAAATAAATAAGAAGATGACTTTACTCATTAAACCCACAATGAAGTAAAGTCATTTTTGCATTATCCTATAATTTAATTAGAATCTAAAATATTAAAACATGGGCCAACTTGAAAAAGTAAAAGAGCTGATAGAGCTCCGCGCAAAGGCACGCCTCGGTGGAGGAGAAAAGAGAATAGAAGCTCAACATGCAAAAGGCAAGTATACTGCACGCGAACGCTTAGCCATCTTATTGGATGAAGGCAGTTTCGAAGAATTTGACATGTTCGTTGAACATCGCAGTACAAACTTCGGAATGGACAAACAAAAATTTCTTGGAGACGGAGTCGTAACAGGCTGTGGTACGATCGAAGGTCGTCTTGTTTATGTCTTCGCTCAAGACTTTACTGTTATAGGAGGATCACTTTCCGAAACTATGGCATTAAAGATCTGTAAAGTAATGGATATGGCGATGAAAGTAGGTGCTCCGGTAATCGGTATCAACGACTCGGGAGGCGCACGTATACAAGAAGGAGTTAACGCTCTTGCCGGCTATTCAGAAATTTTCCAACGTAATATCTTAGCTTCGGGTGTAATACCTCAAATATCAGGAATCTTCGGCCCATGCGCCGGTGGAGCTGTATATTCACCAGCTTTGACAGACTTCGTCTTGATGACAGAAGGCACATCTTATATGTTCCTTACAGGACCTAAAGTGGTAAAAACTGTTACCGGAGAAGATGTAACACAAGAAGAGCTTGGTGGAGCAAGCGTACACACTACCAAATCGGGGGTTGCTCATTTCTCTGTAGCAAACGAAGATGATGGATTATCTTTGATCCGTCACTTATATAGCTTCCTTCCTCAAAACAATATGGAAGAAGCTCCTCGCAAAGAATGCACAGACCCAATTGCCAGAATGGAGGATTTACTAAATGAAATCATCCCTGACAATCCGAATAAACCATACGATATGTTTGAAGTAATCGGTGCGGTTGTCGACAATGGCGAATTCCTTGAAGTACATGGAAACTATGCTAAGAACATAATAATTGGTTTTGCCCGCATGAATGGTCAATCTGTTGGTATCGTGGCTAACCAACCTAAATACCTTGCCGGAGTACTAGACATCAACGCTTCACGCAAAGCAGCTCGTTTTGTACGCTTCTGCGATGCTTTCAATATTCCGTTGGTGACATTGGTAGACGTACCTGGATTCCTTCCTGGAACAGGTCAAGAATACGGCGGTGTAATTACTCATGGCGCAAAACTTCTTTATGCATATGGAGAAGCTACAGTACCTAAAGTAACAGTTACTCTACGTAAATCTTACGGAGGTTCACACATCGTAATGAGCTGTAAACAACTTCGTGGCGACATCAACTACGCATGGCCTACTGCCGAAATCGCAGTTATGGGTGCCGATGGAGCAGCAGAAGTACTTTACGCGAAAGAAATCAAAGAATCTGAGAATCCGGCTGAAGCACTTGCTGCAAAGAAAGCAGAATACAACAAATTATTCTGTAATCCTTTCAACGCTGCACGCTATGGATATATTGATGACGTAATAGAACCGAGAAATACTCGTTTCCGCGTTATCCGCGCTTTGGAACAACTGAGAACTAAAAAGCAAGTCAATCCTTCTAAGAAGCATGACAACCTGCCTCTATAATCTCTAAACGAATTAGTATTATGAGTAATAATAATATACCGTCAGAAGTATTAGCAGCTATAGCCTTAGCTATATATGATGTGCAAAACCAGCACGACATAGAAAGCAATGTGCTAACGATCAAACATGTGTCGAAAGATTATCTACCATGGGCTGACAAAAGTAAAGCTATGCTTCAAATGCCAGTAAGAAAATAAAATTTGATAAATTATTATGAAACAGTTCATATATAGAATAAACGGACAGGAATACATAGTAGCCGTAAACAAGATGGATAACGGTCTTGCTGAAGTTGCAGTAAACGGAAGCAACTATAAAGTAGAATTGGTAAACAACGAGGAAGAAATCACTCTTGTTACTCGTCCGGCTTCGAAAGCACCGGCAGCTACTGCCACTGCAGCACCTAAAGCTACAACTTCGGCACCAACCAAACCAGCAAGTGGTGGTGCAGGCAGTGTAAAATCTCCGCTTCCGGGCATCATCATCGACGTATTAGTTAATGAAGGTGACGAAGTAAAGAAAGGACAAACTGTAGTTATGCTTGAGGCTATGAAAATGGAGAATGCTATCCAAGCTACTCAGGACGGAAAAGTTACCGGTATACATGTATCTAAAGGAGACTCTGTACTAGAAGGAGTTGCTCTGATTACAATCGGATAAAAAACAACTATCTATAAAGTAGCGCCGCATAAATTAATTTTTATGTGGCGCTCTCTATTTATCTCACCTTACGCTAATGAATATTTTCCTATCTCTTATAACTCTATAGCAAAATCAAACTAAAAAACTATTTATCAGCAATTTACACAAAACACACTTTGTTAAAAAACAAAAAAAAGAAAATTTATATGCAACGTTTTTATATCCCCTCCATCTATATACTAAATGAGCACTAGAACAATACTTAAAAACAAAGCTACACTACATAATTAAAACTATATATTCTTTATTTTTAAAGGTATATTAAAAGAGAAAACAAACAACATTACTACGCTAATTAAGAGAAAGCTACATAAATTAATTTTTATGTAGCTTTTTTATATACAAATTCAAAATCATATCATTTACATTTGAATCCCTCACCCACTTTGTTTCAAGATTAGACTTAAAATATTTATTTATTCCAAAAAAACTTTATACCTTTGCGCCGTTCTTTTGAGTTTTAAATACAATACGTGGGAAAGTTTAGCTTATATAATATCCCTTTGAGAAGTTTAACCGAAGGGAAACATGAATTCAAGTATGACTTGGATAATAAGTACTTTGCTCTTATTGATGACGGCACAGCCGATATAAAAAGGGGCAACTTAAAAGTAGTAGTATCTTTAAATAAGACCAGTACTATTTTTGAGCTCAATTTTGATATTTCCGGATTTGTTTTAGTTCCATGCGATAGATGTTTAGACGACATCAACATGAATGTGGAAACAAAAAACAAGCTTATCGTTAAATTCGGTAAAGAATACTCTGAAGAAAGTGATGAGATCGTTATCATCCCTGAAGATGATGGAGAAATTAATATCGCATGGTTTTTGTATGAATTTATTGTACTCAGTTTACCGGCAAAACGAATACATCCTCCGGGCACATGCAATAAAACAATGTCTTCTAAGTTAAATAAGCATAGAGCTAAAAGTACTTCCGATGAAGATTCAGACGAAGACGACTTGGATGATATCGAAATAGAGGACGACTCATCCCTTACAGATTCTCGTTGGGACGCATTGAAAGATGTCTCTATTGACGAGGATTAAATAAGAACAGGAATTTGATTTTTTAATTCAGATATATAGAAATAACTAAATAAAACAAAAAGATGGCACATCCGAAACGAAGACAGTCAAAGTCTAGAACAGCTAAAAGAAGAACTCATGACAAAGCAGTAGCTCCAACATTAGCTGTATGCTCTAATTGCGGCTCTTGGCATGTATTCCACACAGTTTGCCCTGAGTGCGGATACTACAGAGGTAAATTGGCAATAGAAAAAGGAGCGGCGGTTTAATATCTTAAACCAAGACTTTAAGCCCTAATATTAGGGCATTTTTTTTATAAATACTCACAAAACCAAAAAATACAATGATTCGAGCTGCAATTACCGGTATAGGAGCATATGTCCCTGAGGATATTCTCACCAACAGTGATATTGAAAAATTGGTGGATACTACAGACGAATGGATCATGACCCGTGTCGGAATCAAAGAACGTCGTGTACTCAAAGGCGAAGGCAAAGGAACTTCTGTTATGGGAGCCGAAGCTGTGAAAGAATTATTGAAGAAAACAAATACCAAACCAGAAGAGGTTGAGGTAATCATTTTTGCCACTACTACACCTGACTATGTATTTCCATCAACGGCTGCAATGACAGCTGAAGCTTGTGGAATAAAAAATGCTTTAGGGTTTGATATCCAAGCTGCATGTTCAGGCTTTATATATGCATTAGAGGTTGGTTCTAATTTTATCAAATCAGGTAAATACAAAAAAGTAATTGTAGCTGCAGGAGATAAAATGACATCTATAGCCAACTATAAAGACCGTGCTACATGTCCTCTATTTGGAGATGCCGCAGGTGCTGTAATGCTGGAACCAACTGAAGAGGAGTTTGGCATTATGGATAGTATTCTTCATCTCGACGGAGTTGGAATAACTCATCTCCACCAATATGGAGGAGGGTCGGCATATCCGGCTTCCCACGAAACCGTAGATAAAGACATGCACTATGTTTATCAGGAAGGACAAGTCGTATTCAAACATGCCGTATCTAAAATGGCTGATGTTTCTGTAGAGATAATGGAACGCAACAATCTATCAAATGAATCGGTAGACTGGTTAGTTCCTCATCAGGCAAATATTCGTATCATCGAGGCTGTAGGAAATCGCATGGGACTTTCGCCAAACAAGGTTATGGTAAACATACAAAAGTATGGTAATACAAGTGCCGCCACAATTCCGGTGTGCATACACGAATGGGAATCTCAGCTTAAGAAAGGAGACAACCTCATCCTTACAGCATTTGGCGGAGGATTTACATGGGGAGCTTTATACTTAAAATGGGCATATTGATATCGCCTGTCAATTAATAAAAACAAAAAAGGTGCCAAATGGCACCTTTTATTGTTTATGTAGAATACTAATTAATATTCACGTCTTCTAAAACCACCGTTTCCACCTCTGTTGTTATCGAAGTTTCTGCGTGGGCGGTCTCCACCTTCTGTACGAGGACGAGCTTCTGAAACAGAAATAGTTCTTCCGTCATATTCAGCACCATTTAATTCTTCAATAGCTTTTTGTCCGGCTGCATTGTCTTCAAGTTCAACAAATCCATAACCTTTAGAACGGCCTGTAGCCTTGTCCATAATAACTTTTGCTGAGGAAATTTCACCGTATTCGTTGAATAAATCTCTCAAATCATTGTCGTTGATGCTGTAGCTCAACCCTGCAATAAAAATGTTCATTGTAAAAAAATAAAATTTAAAATTTAATACTTTGCAGAAGAAGTAAATAAGAATAAAAAGCTAAAATAAACTAGACAAGAAAGGTTACCAAGAAGGGAAGTGACTTGCGAAGAAAAATTTAAACCATACTGTTAAGAACTCTAATGCTCCACAAATATAAAAATAAAAATCAGTTATTTAACTCTTTATCTATTATTTTTTTGTTATAAGTTAATATTTTAGGATTATATAACTGAGATATGGTTTAGAGACTAGGTATTAAGCCCTTTATAATTTTCAATAACTTTTATTACAGTCTCTTTATCTCTACTAATCTGATCCTTTAAAGTCGTAATATCTGAGAATTTTTCGTCAGGACGCACAAAATCAAGAAATTCTGCCGTGAGGGTTTTATTATACAGATCTCCGTCAAAATCGAAGAGATTAACCTCTATACTTATATTATCTCCATTATGCAGCGTAGGACGTTTACCAATGTAAAGCATACCATCATATTTAACACCTTCGACATGTACATAGACTGCATATATGCCAAAAGCAGGGACTACCTTGTAAGTCTCCCATATCTGTATATTGGCAGTTGGGAAACCTATCGTCCTACCTACTTTAAATCCTTCTACAATCTTTCCTGAGATGGTGTAGTTATATGATAATAGCTTCCCCGCTTTACGGATGTATCCTTCTGCCAGAAGCTTACGTATACGTGACGAACTAACATGTTCGAGCCCGGGTAAAGCTTTAGCTTCTATGACCTGCATTTTTATTTCACTGCCATATCGTTCGTAATCAGAAAAGTCATCTTCTCTATTGTGACCAAAACGATGATCGTAGCCTATGATGAGAGAATCAACATTCAGTTTTTCTTTCAGAATATCCTGCATAAATCTCTTCGCAGACATTTGTGATATCTCAACCGTAAAGTCGAGACAAATACAATAATCGATTCCGGTAGTAGCCAGACGCTCTATCTTTTCGTCATAGCCACAAAGTAAAGACGGCTGATAGTCTTTTTGCAACACCTTTCGCGGATGTACAGGAAAAGTTATGACGGCAGAGGGTAAACCTCGCTTGGCGGCTTCTTCTTTCACCTGATCAATCAGATATCGATGTCCTGTATGCACACCATCGAAAAAGCCAATAGTAGCCACTAATGACGGAAGTTCTATCTTGTTTGTCTTATCAACTAACTGCATATCCTAAGTATTAACTTATAATAGCTCTCTATCAGTAAACACTTTTCTTAGGTCTTCTGTTTGATCGACCAGACAAGTTTCAAAGCCAATCGCTTTACCTATTTCTATATTCGCTTTGCCATCATCAAGAAACAGAGTCTCGGACGGAATCATTCCCGAATCGGCAAGTATAAAGTCAAATATCTCCTTGTCGGGTTTTGCATGCCCTATCTCAAAAGAAAGATAGCATTTATCAAAATATGCCTGAATAGGCAAACCTTCGGGTGAGAAAGCCTCACTTGAAGCCCATTTAATTACAGACGGATTTGTATTGCTTAATAAGTATACTTTATACTTTTTGCGAAGCTCTTTCAAAAGTTCAAATTTGTATGGAGGAATCCCCGCTAAAAAGCCTAACCATCCATTATCGATATCTTCGGCGGCAATATTATCATTACCGCATAACTTGCGGAATTCTTTATAAAAACCTTCTGGACTTATTTTACCTTCTTCGTACTCCAGAAATATTCCTTCTTGACGAAACTCACCTAAATAATCTTCAATATTAGGGAAGCCAATAGCCGTAAAACGGTTCAACGCTTCCTGTTTATTCAGGCTTATAATAACTCCTCCTAGATCAAAAAGTATATTTTTTATTTTTTGAGACATAACGTTATATTTATTATATGCGAAGTTAGTCAATTATTTTTACATGGCTGAGATAATTCATGCTTGTTTAATAAATAACCTCCATAGATCAGAAATTGTAAAAAGTGACAAAAGTGACAGTATTTTACTTGTTTTTCGATGTTACTTTTACCCTTTACAATATTTATCACACATCGAACGGCTCTTTATAATAAGATAATAATTGAAGATAAAGCTAAACGAGTTTATTCCTTTTTTACTATCCCCTTTTATCTTCTTTGTAGAGATAACGAATCTCACTCGGATAAAAAATAGTATTTTTGTATAGCTAAACATTATCGAAGTGCTTTATAAGACAAGAGGACTGGTACTGAATACCATAAACTACAACGACAAGTATTTGCTTGCTCTGTTATTCACCGAATCCTTCGGGCGGGTAACGTATATGGTGTCCAAAGCAAGAGGTAAGGGCTCAAAAGTTCCTAAATCTTTATTTTCGCCTCTAGCGATACTCGACATGGAAGTTGAGCATCAAAGCAATAGAGATATTCAAAGAATCAGAGAAGCCCGCTCCGATTTTTATTTATATGAGATAGCGGGAGATATGGGAAAAACGTCAATGACTTTTTTCCTTTCCGAATTTTTATCAAGGGTCTTAAAAGATGCCGACACCAGTCAATTGCTATTCGACTTTCTTGAACAGTCGGTACAGATACTCGAGATGACAGATAAAAGCATAGCTAATTTCCATTTGGTATTTATGCTCAAACTGAGCCACTTTATGGGATTTTACCCTAACCTTGAAGAATATAAGGAAAATAATTTGTTTGATATGATAAACGGCGAGTTTGTTCATTATCAACCTTTGCATAATCATTATCTTAACAGGTACGACAGTAAAGCTTTATCTATGCTGGCACGTATTACGTACGAAAATATGCATCATTTTGTTTTCTCTCGGCAAGATCGGATTAACATCATAAATAGAATATTGGAATACTACCGTTTGCATCTGTACGACTTTCCGGCACTGAAGTCGCTCGATGTCTTACACGAATTGTTTTAGCATACGATTAATTATAATAAAATCTATAACTTTAGCGAATGACACTAGAAGAAGTACAAGAATCATATAAGGATCTTATAAAAAGAGAAGACGAAAAGCTGACTAAATTAAAAAGTTCTATTTTTCAGATCGGAACTTTGCGATTAGTTACTGTTTTGGGATGTATCCTCCTTTGCTGGGTAATGTGGGGACATACTGTTTCGGTTGTCTCTATTATTTTTATAACAGTCGTCATCTTTCTCTATCTGCTGAAATATCACAACAAGCTATTTCTAAAAAAAAGATATTGTGAGTTGCTGATAAAGAATGCTGAAGGTGAGCTGAAAAGTATCGATTATGATTTTTCAGCTTTCGATGGAGCACCCGAAAAGGTTGATGGCAGCCATAGCTATAGTGTAGATCTCGACTTATTTGGAAATCACTCATTCTTTCAGTCTATAAACCGTACTGTTACTTCTTTTGGCAAGAATAAACTGGCAGACTCCCTGCTAAAGACCTTTGAGAAAAAAGATGATATTATTGCACATCAGGAAGCCGTAAAAGAATTGAGTCGCAACCCACGGCTACTCAACCACCTGAGAGCAACAGGACAGATGAGCGAAACCGAAGGGCTGGATATAGATCACTTCTCCCGTCAATTTATGCAAACTCGCTTATTATCTGAAAGCTATTGGCGATACTTTGTATATATCGCCCCTGCTGTGTTTACTCTATCTATTATTCTAAGTTCTTTTGGATTGATGCCTATTGCAATACTAGGATCTTGTTGGACTATTTTCTTTATAGCAAGCCTTACTCCGATGAAAGACATTCGACTGAAGATGAGTTTTTTTCAAAAGAAAATAGAAACACTACAAACATACTCAAGCCTATTTGAAATAATAGAGACCGAAGAGTTTAAATCACCGTTATTAATCGAATTACAAAATAAAATTAAAGATCGGGAACTTGCCTCACTAGCTATCCGCCAGCTAAAATCATATAGCAACAACCTCGATCAGTCATCCAATGTCTTGGGGTTGCTTCTTCTCAATCCCATTTTCTTCTGGAATATTATTTATTCAATAAAGATTGAAAAGTGGATAAGCCGCCATCAAGAAAATATCGGAAGCTGGTTAAAAGTTTTGGCAGAGTTTGACAGTCTGGTGTCTTTTGCTGTATATGCTTACAACCATCCCGACTATATTTATCCCGAGGCATCTGAAACATATATATTGGAAGGTGAAAACCTTGGTCATCCGATGCTCCATCGGAAGGTATGCGTAAGCAACGATGTAACAATAAAGAGCCATCCCTTTTTCCTTGTAGTCACGGGAGCAAATATGGCAGGCAAAAGCACATACTTGCGAACCGTAGGTATAAACCTCATGCTGGCTTGCGCCGGTGCTCCGGTGTGTGCCTCTTCATTGAAATTCTATCCATACAAGCTAGTGACCAATCTTCGTACCTCCGATTCGCTTACAGAAAACGAATCTTACTTTTTTGCAGAGCTTAAGCGTCTGAAAATGATAATCGACCGTCTGCAATCGGGCGAGCCGTTATTTATTATCCTCGACGAGATACTGAAAGGCACCAACTCGGAAGATAAGCAAAAAGGCTCTATAGCTTTAATGAAACAATTGGTGTCACTTGTGGCGAATGGTATCATCGCTACACACGATTTATTGTTGGGCGACCTTGAAAAAGAGTTTCCCGATGCTATAAAGAATTACCGCTTTGAGGCGGATATTAAAGACGATCATCTCTCATTTACCTACAAAATCAGGGAAGGAGTAGCTCAAAATATGAACGCAAGCTTTCTGATGAAAAAAATGGGTATTACCGGATTATGATCGACAACCTAACACTTAACTTATGGAAGACATTTTACACTACATCTGGAAATTCAAACTCTATCAGAAAGAACTGAAAACGACTGATGGTCGTCAGATAGAAGTTTTGGACGTAGGCTTGCCAAATACGAATGAGGGTCCCGACTATTTTAATGCTAAAATAAAAATAGATGGTGAACTATGGGCAGGAAATATAGAAATACATACAAGCTCTGATCAATGGAAAGTGCATAACCATCATAAAAATAAAAGCTACAACTCGGTGATACTTCATGTCGTAGAGAAGGCTAATTGTGAAGTGTTTAATGAACTGGGGCAATCTGTTATCCAGTGCGAGATAGTCTATCCGCAGCATATAAAAGAGAATTATGATTTCCTCATTCATTCCAATACAGACATTCCTTGTCGCAACTATATAGGAAACATTCCATCTTTTCATCTCAACTCGTGGATGAATACGTTACTGATAGAGCGTCTTGAAAGAAAAGCAAACCATATAGAAAGCTTACTTAAGCGTTTCCAGAACTCGTGGGAAGATGCTTTTTATGTGCTGCTTACCCGAAATTTTGGATTCGGTCTCAACTCCGACTCCTTTGAGCGATTAGCTCTTAGTCTGCCGTTGAAATGTATTCAAAAACAAGGAGACAATATTATTCAAATAGAAGCTCTTTTATTCGGACAGGCGGGTATGCTTGATAATGTGAAAGTTGAAGACGATTACTTCTCTTTGTTGAAAAAAGAATATGAGTTTCTGAAAAATAAATATGATTTGAAACCGTTAGATTCATATATATTCAAAAGTATGAGATCACGGCCTACGGCTTTTCCTCAGATAAGAATTGCCCAACTGGCTTCTTTGTTGCATAGTTCACATGGATTATTTTCTAAAATTACAGCTTGTGATGATATCGGACGTATCCGGCTGATGTTTCATGTCAATGCTTCTGAGTATTGGCAAACCCATTACGCATTTGGAGTAACATCGGAACGTAAGTCTAAATATCTAGGTGATTCGTCTCTCGACATTTTACTGATCAACACTGTAGTTCCGATATTATTTATATATGGGAAAAGTATAGACAATGAAACCCTTTGCGAACGAGCTCTAAAGTTTTTGGAAATGCTAAAACCTGAACAAAATAGTATAACCAAGCTTTTTGCAAAATTGAAAATGCCATTAAACAGTGCAGCCGACTCACAGGCTATGATTCAACTGAAGAGAGAATATTGCGAACTTCGCAAATGTTTGTTTTGTAGAATAGGACATCAATTACTGGTAGAAAAATAAAAATAAAATGAAGTACATAGACCTTTTTAATCATCTAAAGAAGATCGAGAACTATACAGATAGTGAGATCGAGATCGATCAAAATTTGGTAATGCGTAACTTTACCTTCGACTCCAATTATCGTTTTATCCTTCCCGGAGGATTGGGCAATAACGATGATTATGAATTTATACCGAGTGTACCTGAAGATTATGAACCCGATGTGATTCAGGAAATGTTGAACAAGAGAGATGCTGAAATATTAGAGAATATCAAGTTCAGATATCACATGATAATGCCTAAAAAAGAAACGAAAGCGAAAGGCATTATACTCATGTTTCACGGCTTTAATGAGAAAACTTGGTATAAATATTTACCGTGGGCTAAGCATATAGTCGACAAAACGGGTAAATCAATAGTTATGTTCCCTATAGCATTTCATATGAATCGTGCTCCTGCGGTTTGGAGTAGTACTCGTGAAATGTACAGAGTGAGCGAGCAACGAAAAATGCGCCACCCCGATGTTATCTGTTCCAGTTTATCCAATGTAGCCATCAGTACACGTTTGCATAATAAGCCTCAACGTTTTATTTGGTCGGGGTTGCAAACTTACTATGATGTAATCGACTTTGTAGAGAATTTCAAGGAAGGATTACATCCCGCTATAGATAAGGATGCTTCTATCGATTTCTTTTCATATTCTATAGGTACATTCTTAGGCGAAATACTGATGATGAGTAACAAAGACGGGCATTTCTCTAACTCCAAGTATGCTACTTTTTGTGGAGGAGCAGTATTCAACAGACTATCCCCTGTGTCAAAATTTATTCTCGACAGTGAAGCCAATGTAAGTCTTTATTCCTATGTCGTAGAACATCTGGATAGCCATATGAAGCGCGACGAAGTGCTTCGTCATTATATGCATACACATCCGGAAGGCAACAACTTCAGAAGCATGCTCAATTATAGGGTACTGACAGAATGCCGAGAAGAAGTATTCCGAAAAATGAGCCATCAATTTTATGCTATAACATTGGCGAAGGATGAAGTTGTTCCCGCCTATGAAGTGATAAATACACTGCAAGGTTCACGCAGGGATATCCCGATCAATATCGAAATTCTGGATTATCCATACAAATATATACATGAAGATCCATTCCCTGCGCTACCAAAAATCGCAGATGAAGTAGACGAGCAATTTAGATTTACGTTTGACAAAATCAGTGCTTTTCTCCAATCTTAGCGCTGTATTTTTTCTTTCTGAACTTAATATATGAGAAAGCAATAATGGCAATTAATATGAGTAGAAAACATACTTTGTAAACATCTATCGTGTTTAGTTGTTTTATTTGCAGGAAAATAAGAAGAAATGAAGATTGATAAAACAAACGCCGTCCGGCTTTTGGATAAAGAGAAAATAGAATATAAGCTTATTCCATACGAGGTTGACGAGTCCGATCTTAGTGCCATACATGTGGCCGAACAGTTACAAGAACCTGTTGAACAGGTCTTTAAAACACTGGTACTGAAAGGAGATAAATCCGGTTATTTTGTTTGTATTATACCCGGAGCAGAAGAGCTTGACTTGAAAGCAGCTGCGAAAATCTCAGGAAATAAGAGTTGTGATATGATACCGATGAAAGAGCTTCTTAACATCACAGGATATATAAGAGGCGCTTGCTCTCCTATTGGTATGAAAAAATTATTTCCAACCTATATCGATAAATCTTATGAAGCGTTCGAATATATTTACATTAGTGCCGGAAAAAGAGGTTTACAAATTCAGTTAAATCCGCTAGATTTAGTACAAATAGTAAGTACAACCAGCGGAAACCTAACCAAATAAAGACCGAACCTCCCCAAAGATAGAGATTATTGGATTTTGTATGATAAAATGCTAGCTCAATATGTTTTAAGACATCTTTTTTTTAACATCTTTATTCATAAAAAAAAGGAATATAATAAGAATAACATCTACCTTTGTGTGGGGATCAAATGAGAACTTTATTATAGTTAGCGATTACTAAAAAAATTATTATAAAGAAAAATGGCCAAAATAAAAGGAACAGTAGTTGTAAACGAAGAACGTTGTAAGGGCTGTGACCTCTGTGTGGTTTCATGTCCTTGTGATGTTTTAGAACTTCAACCTCGTGAAGTTAACAGTCGGGGTTATCACTACGTTTACATGAAAAATCCAGATGCTTGTATAGGTTGTGCCAATTGTGGTTATGTATGTCCTGACGGATGTCTCACAGTCTACAAGAAAAAATTTGAATAAATGATGACGAATCAATACAGCTTTTTCGCTTAGTAGATTCGTTTTTTTAATTAACCAAAAATTATGTCAGAAGAAATAGTTTTAATGAAAGGCAATGAAGCCATAGCTCATGCTGCAATTAGATATGGGACAGACGGATATTTTGGCTATCCTATTACTCCTCAATCGGAGATAATGGAAACGTTGATGGCCGAAGCACCGTGGAATACTACCGGTATGGTTGTACTTCAGGCTGAAAGCGAAATAGCATCTATAAATATGGTTTACGGGGGAGCCGGATGCGGCAAGGCCGTGATGACCTCATCTTCAAGCCCGGGCATGAGCTTAATGCTCGAAGGGGTGTCTTATCTTGCCGGAGCCGAATTGCCTTGTTTGTTAGTGAATGTTATGCGTGGAGGACCCGGATTGGGTACAATACAACCATCGCAAGCCGATTATTTCCAAACTGTAAAAGGAGGAGGGCATGGCGATTATAACCTGATAACTCTTGCTCCTGCGTCGGTACAAGAAATGGTGGACTTTGTTGCATTGGGATTCGATCTCGCGTTCAAATATCAAACACCGGCTATGATACTTACCGATGGTGTTATCGGGCAAATGATGGAAAAGGTAAAACTTCCGGAATTTAAACGAAGAAGAACCGAAAAGGAGATACGCGAACAATGTCCTTGGGCTACCCTTGGAAAACCAGCTGATAGAAAACCGAATGTAATAACTTCGCTGGAACTTGATCCGTATAAGATGGAGATAAATAACCTCCGTTTTCAAGCTAAGTTTAAGAAGATAGAGAAAGATGTTTGTTTGCACCAGGAAGTAAACTGCGAAGATGCAGATTATATACTTGTTGCATTTGGGTCTGCTGCCCGTATATGCCAAAAGGCAATGGAGATAGCACGTGCTCAAGGAATAAAGGTGGGTCTTATACGCCCAATAACTTTGTGGCCGTTCCCATCGAAGGAGATTGACAAATATTCAACAAAGGTAAAAGGAATGCTTACAGTGGAAATGAACGCCGGACAGATGGTCGAGGATGTTCGTTTGGCTGTAAACGGTAAAGTAAAGGTTGAACATTACGGACGTTTGGGTGGAATTGTTCCTACACCAAGCGAAGTAGTAGACGCCTTGCAGAATAAATTTGACTGTTGAAAAACGATATTAAGATAGGCAAGTGTTCATTACATTTGCGAGAATAGTAAGTAGGTCTGAGACCTTAAAATTCAAAGTTTAAACAATTATGAGTACAAATATTATAGATCCGGCTAACCTAGTATATGCCAAGCCTGCGTTGATGAACGATGTGGACATGCATTACTGCCCGGGTTGTTCACATGGTGTAGTTCATAAGTTGATAGCTGAGGTTATTGATGATATGGAATTGCGTGATAAAACAATCGGTATAGCTCCGGTTGGTTGTGCTGTGTTTGCATACAACTATTTGGATATCGACTGGCAGGAAGCTGCACACGGACGTGCTCCGGCACTGGCTACAGCAGCAAAACGACTGAATCCCGATAAAATGGTATTTACATATCAGGGAGACGGAGACTTAGCTGCCATTGGTACTGGTGAAACGATACATGCGGCTAATAGAGGTGAAAATATTGCTATAATCTTTATAAATAACGGAATTTATGGCATGACCGGGGGACAAATGGCTCCAACAACCCTTAGCCAAATGATAACATCAACATCTCCTAACGGACGCGATACTCACGAGAGTGGATACCCTCTCAAGATTCTCGATCTGTTGGCTCAGTTACAAGGAGTTTGTCTGGCTACTCGTCAGAGCGTTCATACAGCAGCCTCTGTAAAGAAAGCGAAACGCATGATACGTAAAGCGTTCGAAAACTCGATGGAGAATAAAGGTACATCTATTGTAGAAATTGTATCTACATGTAATGCCGGATGGAAAATGTCACCTCAGGCAGCTAACGATTGGATGGTAGAAAATATGTTTCCTGCATATCCATTAGGCGATTTGAAAAATATTTAAACAAAGAAACATGACACAAGAAATAATTATAGCAGGTTTTGGAGGACAAGGTGTATTATCTATGGGTAAAATCCTTGCTTATTCAGGTCTGATGGAAGATAAAGAAGTTTCATGGTTCCCTTCTTACGGACCGGAGCAACGTGGTGGCACAGCTAACGTGACTGTAATATTGAGCGACAGCCCCATCAGCTCGCCGATAGTGAATGAGTTTGATATTGCGATTATTTTAAATCAGCCGTCATTGGACAAATTCGAGTCGCATGTAAAACCGGGAGGAATATTAATTTATGACCCGAACGGATTTCAACATCCACCAACACGCAAGGATATCAATATCTATAAAGTTGAAGCTGTGGATACAGCTATATTGATGAAAAATACGAAAGCATTCAATATGATTGTTCTAGGTGGATTATTGAAAGTAAGCCCAATGGTAAAACTCGAAAACGTTATGAAAGGATTGAAAAAATCTTTACCTGAACGTCACCATGGTTTACTGCCAATGAATGAGCAGGCAATAATGAAAGGTATGGAGATTATACAAGAAGTTCAAAAATCTGAATAAGATTTCGTTTCTTTGAAAATAAAAAAGAGGCTGTCTGAGACTAGACAGCCTCTTTCTATATTTATTTTATTGAGGCAACTTAAGATTTGTCAACACAGGAACTTTTGTTGTTCTTACTTCTGTGTGATGCTTATCATGCTGTTGTTCAAAAATTACGATCTCATTTTGTCCTTTTTTCAGCCATACCCCCGGAACATATAACGTTTGTTGAGGTCCTACATGCCAATAACGCCCGATGTTCTTACCATTTATAAAGACAATACCTTTGCCCCAATCTTCCATATCGAGGAATGTATCCCCTGTTTCTGTCAGATTGAATGTTCCTTTATATAAGGCCGGAGCTCCGAGAAGACGTTTCGCTGCTGATTCGGTGTTACCAAATACGCTATTTTTTTGCATCTTACTAAAATCAGGAGCTTCATCCATCGGTATCTGGTACATTTGCCAATCACCTTCTATCTCCATTCCGTTTATTATAACAGGGCTGATGATTCCTTTTGTGTTATGAACAATCTCTGATCCGTAATTGATGCGTCCCATGTTCTCTACTAAGATCTCTAACGTAGAATTGAATGGAATGTCAACATCGATAGAATCTTGATTAAAATATCGGTTAAGCTCCCCTACCTTTTCATCGTTTGCATATATAATGGCATAATCGCGCAAACCATTTATCTTCAGTGTACCGCTTATTGGCTGATTGAAGTGCTTTTTATATAAAACATATCCATAACCTTGGTTTAACTGTTCGAAAGTCATAGGTTTATTATTTTCCACTACTTTTGAGTTCAATCCGTCTAAGGTAGCGATCTTGTCAAGTTTAATAGATGGGATCTCTATAACAGGTATAGCAGCGGGAACCTTAGGCAAAGAGTAATTGACATATTTTTTAATTACATTACGAAGCGAGTCGTATTTTGGTGTTACCCATCCGGCTTCGCTAATAGGTGCATCGTAATCGTAGCTAGTAAGATCGGGCTGAATATCATGTTTCTTATCATAGTTAGCGCCACTGGTAAAACCAAAATTAGTTCCGCCATGCACCATGTAATAGTTGATAGACACATTATTCTGTAAATACTTTTCTGTTTGACGAGCTATACTTGTAGCACTTATCTGAGGATGAGGTTCGAGCCAGTGAGCAAGCCATCCGGGATAAAACTCTGCAACCATATAAGGTCCTTGTCCTCCATTATACTTATCTACAGCTTTCTTTAAATTCTCTATATTACTTTCTCCATTTGCAGTTGGCAAAGCTCCGGGAACAGCACCTCCTTCAAACAACCAACTTCCATCCGAAGTAAAAGATGGAACATCGAAACCTGCATCTTTTAATTGCTGAACGATTTTTGCATTGTATCTGCGATGCTCTTCCAATGGAATATCTTTACGTTGGGAGACATAAGATCCGAATTCATTTTCTGCCTGCACCATAACAATAGGGCCACCTTTAGTTATTTGCAAATTTCCAACTTCCTTATACAATCTATTTATATATAACTGGGTATATTTTAGAAATTGTTCGTTATCACGTCTCAATTCCAAACCCTCTACATTTTGAAGCCACCAAGGATAACCTCCAAATTCCCACTCAGCACATACATACGGACCGGGACGAAGTATCACCATCAATCCTTCTTCACCTGCTATTTTTATATATTCCGCAAGATTCTTATCTCCTGTAAAATCCCACTTACCAGGTTCGGGTTCATGTATATTCCAGAATACATAAGTAGCCACAGCATTCAGTCCCATTGCTTTCAGCATCTGCATACGATGACGCCAATATTGATGAGGAATACGCGGATAATGCATTTCGCCTGAAATTATTCTTACCGGTTTTCCGTCATATACAAAATCTCCGTTCTTAATCTCAAACGTATGTTTCTTCTGAGAAAAAGAACTGATGGAAAAAACGAATAATAATATAAAAAAGGTTGAACAAATCTTTTTAAACATGGTTTTCTTTTTAAATTACTAATTTAAAGCTATATATTATTATAAATTAAATTCACGTTTATAAACTCAATTATAAGTGTTTACTACATTAAATATTCTTTAATATCTTTGTCGTAAAATTAAGGTTGGAATGTTAGAGTATAAAGATACAACAGAAAAAGTAAAAATACCAGCGCAACGCTTAGCCGATCTCATTTTAGATATAGGAACTTATCTACTTGCATCGGGAGCGCATTGCGGAAGACTCAATAGTAATCTGGGGAGAATGGCTTCGACATGGGAGTTTGATCTGCATATAGATCCTACGTTCAAAGGACTGTTAATTACTATAAAAGATATGAACGACCCTGCAAATACAGTCACCAGATTTAAGAATTCGCCCCCTCACAATGTCCACCTTGCTGTTTTGACCGAAATATCACATTTGTCGTGGAAAGTAAAAGAAGAGAAACTTTCCATCACTGAAGCGGAAAACGAATTTGCTCTAATCAAAGCTAAACCATATTATAAAGATATATATGTTGCTATAGCTGTCGGACTTTCATGTGCAGGCCTATGCCTTTTCTCATTAGGAGATTCGATGAACGCTATGGTTGCTTTTGTTGCCGCTTTTTTAGGATATTTCGTACGTGTTGCCTTCTCTAAGAAGAATTTCAACTCTATGATTTGTATCTCGATAGCAGCTTTTGTTACCACTCTTATTACAGGACTTGGAAGACTATATGGAATCGGAGCACACCCCGAAGCTGCTATGGCTACAGGCGTATTATATCTTATACCGGGAGTCCCTCTTATAAATTGTGTTATAGACCTGATAGAAGGCTACCTCTCGTCTGCAATCAACAGAGCCTTATTCGGAGGGTTTATTTTACTTTGTATTGCCGCAGGGATGACCTTATGTATTACATTAATGGGGATCAATAATTTTTAGAAAAAAATGGAAGAACTTACTATTATAAATATACTACGCGACTTTGGCATTGCATTCATCGTCGGCTTCTGTTGGGCTATATTATTTGGTTCACCTAAACGTTTGTTATGGGTAGCCGGCCTGCTGGGAGGAATGGGGCATTGTATCCGTTTTATTTTGGTTCAGCTCGATTTCGGGTTAATAACCGCAACTCTGGCTGGGTCTGTGCTGATAGGGCTGATAGGCATTTTTGCGGCACATAAGGTAGACAGTCCACCTGTTGTATTTACAATGCCGGCATGCATTACGATGATACCGGGTATGTTTGCTTATAAAACAATGCTTGCCGGAATAAAGGTTACAGATCTAACAATTGTAGAACAGAATCCTCGCATACTTATAGAGATGTCACACAATCTTATGCTGACAATGTCTCTTTTATTCACCTTGGCAATAGGAATATGTATCAGTGCGCTGCTTTTCCGAAAATCCAGTGTAAAAAATATATCTCTGAAAGATATAATAGGAAAGGGCTGATACTCTAGTTTACTTTACTATCTGTCATCAGTTCCTCTCTAAAGAACCGATCAATTGTTTCTTATGTATTAATTTGACTATCCATCTGGATACAAGAAATACTATTATCTGTGTGAAAATAATAAATACGCCGGAAGGCACATCCAAAACAGCAGAAAGAAACAATCCGACCAAACAGCCTACGAACCCTATAAGAATGGACAGCGAAATCATCTTCACAAAATTAGAAGTGAATAGATTAGCTGTCATCTGAGGAACCGTCAATATAGACATAAGTAAAACAATTCCAACCAAACGGATAGACAAAACGATTGTTATTGCGATACCCATCATCATCGCATACTTAATCAGATTGACAGGAAGATTGCGCGTCTTTGCAAAATCAGAATCAAATGCTGCAAAAAGTATTTGTCGCCCAAAAAGTAAAAAAACAATGATGAGCACCAAGGATAAAACAGCCAGATATAAAATATCCGGTTTTGTTATAGTTAAAATATTTCCAAAGAGATAATCGGAAAGGTTGGGTGCAAACCCGGGCTTAAGATAGATAAAAATAATACCAACAGCCATCCCTAAAGACCAGAATGAGCCAATAGCAGAATCTTCTCTAACTCCCTGCCTTGAAGAAAGCCACTCAATACCAAATGCCGACAGTATAGAAAAAATCATTGCCGACAGAATTGGATTCCACCCAAAATAAAAGCCCATTCCTATACCTCCGAGCGAAGCATGTGTTATCCCTCCACTAATAAAAACTAATCTGCGGATAACAACATACGATCCTATAATTCCACATGCAATAGAGGCAAAAAGACTACCTAGAAGAGCATTCTGAAAAAAGCTATAGGATAGAAGATCAAAAAATTCCATTGTGATAATATTATTTTTTCTGAATCATATATCTCCGGAATGGGGAATAATCATCATTTCTATTTTCCAGAAAAGTGACAAAAGTAACACTTTATTGAAGGTTTCTTATTTACCTGTTTTGTCACTTATTTTATATTTATATCAGATTCGCACTTAAAAATTTGCGAATAACCTCTGCGTCCTCACCTCTTCTTTCAACATAGGATTCCATCTGATCATCAAGAATATTTCCAATATTAAAATATTTCGATTTAGGATGAGATATGATTATTCCACTTACCGAAGCATTGGGTAACATAACGCCATTTTCGGTAAGTTCTACTCCTATTTCTTTCGATTGTAGCAGGTCATTATTCAACAAAAAGTTGATAGACTGATCGGGAATAGACGGATAGCCTACTGCTGGACGAATACCCTGATATTTAAGAGTAAACATATCATTTACGGAAATATTTTCTTCGGCAGCAAAGCCCCAATACTCTCTTCTTATTTTTGCGTGCAACCACTCAGTTGTAGCTTCTGCCAACCGGTCTAACACTGATTTTAGTAATAGAACTTTGTATTCGTCACCCTGCTGCTCGAATTCGCTCATCAATTCATTCGAGCCTACTCCGGCAGTTACTGTAAAACCTCCTACATAGTCCTTCTTAACAGATGATTTAGGTGCAACAAAATCGCAAAGAGACAAATATTCTCCTCTGTCATTCTTTTTTTGCTGACGCAACATCGGAAAACAGACATCATTGATGTAGAGACATTCATTTTCGCTATATGCCTCAAAAACACCAAAAACAGCATTGATATACTCCACTTTCTCAAATATCAATTGATCTAACAATGCCTTCGCATCTTTATAAAGCTGCATACCTTCGCTTGCTTTTTCTCGTTCGTGCTCGGGAAAAGAATTCAGCCATGTCGTACGACACGAAGAACAATCATCAATATGCTGCACGGATGCATAACGGGCTGACAAATTCCATGAATGGAAGAAGAACTTCCAATCCACATACGGAACTATCTCATCCACCGGTATACGCTTCAAAACCTGTCGCCCTTTTACTTTCGGCTCGGGTGTTTTATATTCAGACCAGTCTATTAGCATTCCTTTATCTAAAACTTCAGACAGAGGTAACAGATCTGCCTTTTTATCTCCGGCATTATCTCTTAATTGAGAATATTCCTGTTTTACTTCATTTATATAATTTTCTTTTGTATTCGGATTTATTAATTTACTTACAGCAGCAGGAGCCTGAGACGCATCTTTGACATAAACTACTGATCCATTATTATACTTAGGATCTATCTTTATTGCGGTATGCAGTTTAGATGTAGTTGCACCGCCAATCATCAATGGAATAGAGAATCCTGCCTTTTCCATCTCGTGAGCAACAATACTCATTTCTTCCAGCGATGGGGTAATCAGTCCGCTTAAGCAAAGAATATCCGGCTGTTCTTCCTTCACTTTTTGGATAATAACTTCAGGAGGAGTCATAACCCCTAAGTCTATAACTTCATAGTTGTTACAAGCAAGAATTATAGCTACAATGTTTTTACCGATATCATGAACATCACCCTTCACAGTCGCAATAACAAGCTTTCCGGCTTTATTGCTCCCTGCCGAAGATGATTTCTGCGCTTCCAGTGTTGGTTGAAGAATAGCCACGGCACGCTTCATTGTACGAGCTGTTTTCACCACTTGCGGCAAAAACATCTTACCCGAGCCAAACAGGTCACCTACCTTGTTCATACCGTCCATCAGAGGCTTATCGATTATATCCACAGCTTTAGGATACACTCTAAGGGCTTCTTCCAAGTCTTCTTCCAAGTGATCGCTAATACCCTTTATTAATGAATATTGGATACGTTCATCGAGCGGGAACGATCTCCACTCTTCCACTTTTTGTTCAGTCTGCCCGTTCTTTTCATTTTTAATGCGTTCTGCATATTCGATAAGTTCGTCAGTAGCTTCCGGTCTACGGTTAAAGATCACATCTTCTACCAGATTTTTAAGTTCGAGTGGAATATCATCATACACCACTGATTGCCCCGGATTAACAATTCCCATATCCATACCCCTCTGAATAGCATAATAGAGGAATACGGCATGCATCGCTTCACGAACATAGTCGTTGCCTCGGAAAGAGAAAGATAAATTACTTACCCCTCCACTAATTTTTGCATGCGGAAGGTTTTTCTTTATCCATGTAATAGTTTCTAGGAAATCAACAGCATAGTTACGGTGTTCTTCTATACCGGTAGCTATAGCCAAAATATTAGGGTCGAATATTATATCAAGCGGATCGAATCCGTCATTTATCAACAATTTGTATGCTCTCTCACAGATTTCGATTCTACGGGAGAATGTATCAGCTTGTCCTGTTTCATCAAAAGCCATTATGATAACAGCTGCACCATATTGTCTGACAAGACGAGCATGATGAAGAAATTCCTCTTCCCCTCCCTTCAGGGATATAGAATTTACAATAGCCTTTCCTTGTACACATTTTAGACCGGCTTCCAACACTTCCCACTTCGAGGAGTCGATCATCACAGGAATGCGTGACACATCAGGATCGGAGGCCATCAGGTTGAGGAAAGTTGTCATTTCTTTTACACCATCAAGCAGTCCTTCATCCATATTCACGTCGAGTACCTGTGCTCCATCTTCTACCTGCTTATGAGCAATAGTTAGAGCCTCTTCATATTTCTCTTCTTTTATCAGACGAAGAAACTTGCGAGAACCTGCTACGTTGAGACGTTCCCCTATATTGATAAAATTAATTTCAGGCTTAGCCTCTAGCAACTCCAAACCTGAGAGCCACATATATTTTGGCTTCTCAGCTGGTTTGTGAGGTTTTGCATCCTTCACCAAATCAGCATACTTTGCTATATGTTCGGGTGTCGTACCACAACAGCCACCAATAATGTTTACCAATCCTTCTCCGATGAATTCGCTGATCTGCTCAGCCATAATATCAGGTGTCTGGTCATATTCTCCAAACTGGTTTGGCAACCCCGCATTTGGATATGCTGAGATAAAACTTGGAGCCATTCGAGCCAATTCTTTTAGAAATGGTTTCATATCTGATGCTCCAAAAGAACAATTAAGCCCGACCGAAAGATAGTCTATATGATTGACCGATGCCAAAAATCCTCCTATTGTTTGCCCTGATAATGTACGCCCTGCTTTATCTGATAAAGTCACAGATATCATTATCGGCAACTCAATATTTCGTTCTTTGCGAACCTCTTCGGCAGCGAATAAGGCAGCCTTTGCATTTAGCGTATCAAATATCGTTTCTATAAGCAATAGATCGACACCACCATCCGCAAGCCCCTCTATCTGTTCCTTATAAGCAGAAGACAAGTCGTCAAAAGTAACAGCACGATAAATCGGGTTTTCAACCTTAGGACTCATTGATGCCGTTTTGTTAGTCGGCCCAATAGAACCCGCAACAAAACGAGGCTTATCCGGATTCAGGTTTGTATAATCTATAGCAGCTTTTTTTGCAATCTTCGCTGCCTCTCTGTTTATTTCTTTTGCCAGATGCGACATGTTATAGTCCTCTAGGGATATAGCTGTTGCATTGAATGTATTCGTTTCAATAATATCAGCTCCCGCATCCAGATATTTTCGATGAATTTCTTCTATTATATCGGGGCGTGTGAGATTAAGCAGATCATTATTCCCTTTTTGTAATATTGCACTATCACGAAAACGCTCGCCTCTGAAATCCTCTTCTTTCAATTTATACTGTTGAATAAGGCTTCCCATAGCACCATCAAGGATAAGTATCCTCTCTTTCAATATATCTTGTATCTTTTGCATCAATTTATTTATTTTCTACATCAAAAATTTTAACTGAGTTTACACCCATATAATTTCCATACGCATTCTGCATCCACACAATCGAATCTAAAGGAATATCTCCCGTTTTGGGACGTACCAATATAGATTCGGATGCACTAAAACGTCCGTATATTATAATATCTTTTATTCCTTTTTGTTTTTCAGCAAGCACAATCCGATCTCTTTCTGCCCATATTTCGTGTATTCGTTTAAAGTCTTCGAGACTTAGCCAATAAGAATAAACAAAGACTAAAAAAGCAACTCCAATGATTGAGTATAAAAACTTCTTTATCACAGAAATGGAAAAATCCAGATTGGCATATAGCAACCCTGTAGCAATAAACAGGAATATCAGTATAGCAAACCACACCCGGGTAGGGAAAGTAGGTGCACCGGTCATAGCCAACGTTCCCACACCTGCTGTAACGGCAAATAACAGAGACAGAAACAATGTCTTCTTATTACTTTCTTTCTTTTTGAATTTGAAATATAAAAATAAAGAAATTAGATATATAACCGTTGGAATAAGTGCATACCATGTAGATATTTTCAAAATACTTGTAAACCTATAAACATAAAACATGTATATAGGTTCAGTGCCTCCCGAATTCAGGTTGCTAAGTTCTCCTGCATTTCTTATATAATTACCTGGCGCTAAGAGCATAAAAGCACACCCTACAATAGCTCCTACAAGCCCTAATATCATCCATTTGTGTAGCGTTTGCTTTTCCTTTTTCGCTAATATAATTAAGCATACAACGAAAAATATCATTGCCACAGCCATATTCTCATTTGTCCATCCGGCGATAATACCAAGCAAAAATATTGCACAGGTTTTTATCCAACTATCCTTAGACTTTCCTGTAAGGTAAGCAGAGCAATAGAAAGATAGAAACAACAAGATAAGTAAGGTTCCCCACATATAATTTGCACTCCCCGTAATCCAAAAAACATTTTCGATCAATGCAGGCGTAAGAAACCATATCAACAGATTTATTCCAACAAAAAGTGACAAATTACTCTTGTTTCCCTTATTTGCTATATAATAGATTGTTAAAATTAATACTATATACCCAATGCTATTGATGATATCACCCCAGAAAACACCTGCAGCAAGCATAAACTGAGCTATTGCATGAACAACTGAACGTCCTCCCCACTTGAAATAATGAACATATTGATACGGAATAATGTCAGAAAAGCCAACTCTATTGCCTTCGGCTGTCATACTGTATGTCCAGTCATCAAGCGTTATAGGGAAATAATGATTCAGTCCATAAATACCGAAGAACAGTAATATGGAAGCAAGAACAATGTATTTTTGCTCCAATAAAATCCTTTTAAATCCCTGTGACATTCCCTATACAATTAATGCTTCATAGCACGATCCATAGCACGTTTATCGTCTTTCTCGCGTAGCGACTGACGTTTATCATATTGTTTTTTACCTCGTGCTACAGCTATATTTACCTTAGCTAAACCCCGTTCATTTAAGAAAATACGGGTAGGTACGATCGTATATCCTGTTTCTTTTACCAATCGCTGTATTTTTTTCAGCTCTTTCTTATTCAACAAAAGTTTGCGATCACTACGTGCAGCATGATTGTTATACGAACCATAAAAATATTCTGCAATGTACATATTACGTACCCACAGCTCATTCTTTTCGAACATACAAAATGTATCCACCAGACTGGCTTTACCAAGGCGAATAGATTTTATTTCTGTTCCTGTAAGCACAATGCCGGCAGTATATGTTTCGATAAATTCATAATCAAAACTTGCACGTTTATTCTTTATATTTATGTTTGATTGATTCATAATTATATAAGCATTCTTATCCAAACTTACAAAAATACTAAATATTAGGCTTAAGTATCTATTTCAACCTGAATATTCTTAGTTGATGCATTCAGAACAAGATAATCTCAAGCGTTGATTATGAAAAAAGAAGAATTTTGATATTGTAAAGCTAGTTTGCGGACACATAATTTTGCGGAGAAAAAAGTGGCGAAGAAAAAAGGTTGAATTCTCAAATTCAACCTTTTAATTTCTTTTCTATTTCAGCAACTTCCTCTCGGAACGTTTTATCTACTTCCATTTGCTCCCGTACTGTCCTACATGCATGGAGTACCGTCGCATGGTTTTTCTTACCTATCAAGGAACCAATCTGAGCAAGAGACATTTCCGTATAGCTCTTAGAAAGATACATCGCTACCTGCCTTGCTTGCACAATCTGACGTTTCCTTGAAGCCGTATGAATAAGTTCGCTCTTGATATTGTAGAAATCACAAACAGCAGATTCTATTGTATTAATTGTGATTTTCTTTGCTTCTATCTTCTTTATTGCCTGACCAATAACTCGTCTGGCTAAAGGTAAATCTATCTCTTTGTTATATACCAAAGAGTGAGCCATAATAGAAACAATGATACCCTCTAAGTCACGAGCATTATCTGTTACATTTTCAGCTATATAATCTACTACATCCTCAGGAATAGACAATCCATCGTGTAATATCTTATTCTGAAGGATTTTCAATCTTAACAGCTTGTCCGGATTATCAACTTTAGTAGTTAATCCCCATCTAAAGCGAGTCAGCAATCGTTCTTCAACACCGTGTAGCTCCGAAGGAGACTTATCGCAAGTGAGAATAAGCTGCTTATTGTTTTGATGTAAATGATTGAATATATGAAATAATGTATTCTGCGTTTTCTCTATTCCGGCCAATTCGTGAATATCATCTATAATAAGGACATCTATGCCCTGATAGAAATTGATAAAATCATTGGTCGTATTGTATCGTCCCGCATCTGCATATTGTACTTTAAACAAATGAGCAGATACATACAATACACGTTTCTCCGGATATTGTTCCTTAATGCTATTTCCTATTGCATGACACAAATGCGTTTTACCCACACCTGATGTTCCATGAACAAACAAAGGATTGAAGGCTGTCTTCCCTGGATTTCTTGTTATAGTTTCTCCTGCGGTACGAGCCAGCTTGTTACTTTCCCCTTCAAAAAAGTTATCGAATGTATATTTATTATTCAGTTGCGAATCGAAATCATCCGCTACTACTTTTTGGAATGGATTAGGTACTTTGTTTGTATTCTTTCCTAGTACAATCTTATCTGTAGAAGATTTTGCATCGCCACGATAGTCTACTAATGTATTCGTAGTATTTTCCATAAGTATGCGATATTGCAATATCGTATCGCTACCTATTTCTCTATATAATGTGGCTTTGAGCAAATCAATGAACTTGTCTTCTAAATATTCGTAAAAGAATTGGCTGGGAACTTGTATCGTAAACACCCTGTTTTCGTACGAGAGTGGGACAATAGGCAGAAACCATGTCTTGAAAGCGGCCTCAGTTACATTATCCTGAAAAACCTTCAAACAATTTGACCATAATTTCTGAGCTGACACTTGTTCCATTTACGTTATTTAATATGAATTTGAATATTTATTAATTGCTTCCGAATGTAAATTTCTAAAATATTTTCAATAAAAAAAAGTGGGTATAAATTTGGAATTCCTCGCAAGCAAGCATCTCGTTTAATATCAACCACTTATAGAGCTTTAACCCAATCAGAGGGGAAGTACCTTCAAAAGCCTATCTAAATCAAGACCTTAGTAGCCAATAATGAAATGTAACAAAATTTTAACAATTCCGAAATATCTCTCAGAAAGCATTCGTGTTACACCTTTACAAAAAATAATGTTTTTTGCTTATTTAGAACAATTCTAAACAATGGTCTTAAAACACCTTGACATTAATATAACGGGAAGGGTTTTCTTTTACATCTTTAAGAAGCAGAGATGCGTTACTCATGGTATTGACAATACTATCATAGAGTTGTCTATCATTCAGCAACAGACCAATAGATCCGTCTTTCGAATTCATTTTTGCTGAAAGATTTTCTAAGCTTTTCACGGTTGCATCAACAGACTTATAAGTAGAAGCCAAATCAATTTGGTTGAATTGTTTCGACATAGTAGCAAAATCGGTTGAAGCCTGGCTAAGGTTTCCGGTAATTGTAGGCACATCTTTATTTAATGCTGCCATCATTACATTCAGCTGTTTTGTTGTTTTAGCTAAATCTCCTGTTATTTGATTCACATCAGACAAAGATTGAGATAAAGCAGGGTTATTGACCAGTACATTTATACCGGTCAAAATAGAATCTATCTTCGGCATGAGATTCTGTATTTGAGGGATCATCCCCCCTGCAGCATCCAGCATGCCCTTATTTCGAATGCCAATTATAGTGTCCGAAGGAGAAATAAACTCTGTCTTATTATCGCTTTCTTTAACAATTATTGTGGCAGAGCCCAACATAGATACATCTAATATCATTTTACTACCTTTAGGTAGTTGCACTCCTTTGTTCATATCCAAATAAGTAATGATACGATTTCCGTGTTCTGTATCCAATTTCATAGAAGATACCAAACCGATCGGATAACCGTTTAGAGTTACCGGTGTAGCCTGTGTTAATCCGGCAACATCGTCAAAAACTACCATATACGAATTAGATGGCCTGAACAAGTTAATTCCTTTCAAGAAACTGATTCCGTAATACAATATAAATATTGCAATTACAAAAGCCATGCCTATTTTTACTTCTTTAGATATTTTACCCATAATGTATCTCTATTGTATGTTAGTTAATCCGGTGCTTATTACTTTATACGCTTCCCATTCTTCATTCTTATAACAAATGCATCTTTAAATTTCAACCTTACCTGATTCTGTATCTTTGTTATTTCATTAAAATTGGTAGTAGAACCGTATGTATATCTATACACACTACCATCTTTATAAAAAGACACGGGAGACAATCCCTTCAGAGCCGGTGAATTTCCAGATAACTTGCGAGGCGATACAAGAAACTGCACTCTATATTCTATTTGATCTTTTTCTATTTTTTTACTTGATGACGCAGTATTGTTTCTTACTTTTTCAGAAACTGACACTTGAGGTATCCTGTCTTCATTCTGATCGTTCTTAACTGCTATCGTTTCTTCTTCTACATCATCAAAACTAATATCTTCTACTTCTGTAGATTCTACAACTAATTTCCCTTGTTTTTTATCAAAGTCACGTTTGTATTTTCTAAAACCGGAGTAGATAGCTGTAGCCATCGACTGTTGTCCTGACTTTGTTGATAAAAACTGTGCCTCCGATTGATTATTTATAAAACCTAGCTCAATCAATACACTCGGAGCACTTGTTTTTCTTAACACCAAAAATCCGGCCTGACGAACTCCTCTATCCACCCGCTTTGCTACATTCCTAAAATCAGACTGAACAAAAGAAGCAAATTGTAGACTTTGCTCCATAAAGGTGTTCGTCATGAATTCAAAAATAATATACGATTCGGGCGAATTCGGATCAAAGCCCTCATATTTGGTTTTGTAATTATCTTCTAATAATATCACAGAATTTTCCCGTTTGGCAACTTGTAGGTTTTCTTCACTACGAGCCAACCCTAGAATATAAGTATCAGCGCCCGATACTGTAGTTGACTTTGCTGCTGTAGAATTGGTATGAACCGAGATAAATAAATTAGCTTTAGCCTTATTTGCTATATCAGCTCTTTTATCAAGATCTACAAAAACATCTGATTTTCGAGTATATACAACTTTTACATCTTTATGATTTCGCTCTATCAATTGGCCTAAAGCTAAGACAACTCCAAGATTTATATCTTTCTCTTTATATCCACCTCTGGTTGCCCCGGTATCTTTTCCTCCGTGCCCGGCATCAATTACTACAACAAATCTTGAGCCTATTGCATAAGTTACATTTGCAATAAAGAGTAAAAAAAGAAGACTCAAAACTTTGTTCATAAGGAAATTAATCGGTGTATAAAGTTACGCTTTATAAACTACTTGGTTTTTAAGTTCTTTGCCTGCAAAGAAATCAGAAATACTATTCATTGTAGTATTTGCGATATTCTCCATCGCCTCCTGAGTAAAGAATGCCTGATGCGAAGTTACTATCACATTGTTAAAAGACAAAAGTCGAGCCAATACATCATCTGTCATCACAGCATCAGAGTGGTCTTCGTAGAAGTATGCTCCTTCTTCTTCATATACATCTAACCCGGCATAGCCAATCTTTCGGCTTAACAATCCATCAATCAAATGTCTTGTATGAATCAACTTTCCTCTACCTGTATTAACAATCATCACGCCGTCTTTCATTTTCTTGATAGACTCATCGCAAATAAGATACTCTGTTTCTTTTGTCAATGGACAATGTAAAGTAATTATATTAGAATTGGCATATAGCTCATCCAAAGTAACATATTTAATACCTTCTGCTTCGGCGAAAGCATTATCAGGATATAGATCATAAGCCAGCACATTCATTCCTAAACCTTTGAACAAACCTATAGCGACCTTACCAATCTTGCCTGTACCGATTACACCGACAGTCTTTCCGTACATATCAAAACCTTCGAACCCGACAAGAGAAAAGTTTCCGTCGCGTGTTCGTAAAAAAGCACGGTGGACTTTGCGGTTAAGGCAAAGCATCAAAGCCAAAGTATGTTCAGCAATAGCATGCGGAGAATAATCGGGTACACGTACTACTTTTACTCCATGCTTTTCAGCAGCCAAAATATCTACATTATTGAAACCGGCACAACGTAATGCTATCAGATTAATTCCATATGATTTCAATTTTGCTACAACGTCTGAATCAACGACAGCATTAACAAAAATACATACAGCATCTGCACCGTTAGCCAGCACAACATTATTTATATCGAGATGTTCTTTGTGATATGTTAGTTCGAATCCATATTTTTCATTTACTCTATCAAAAGTAACTCTGTCATATGGTTTTGCATCAAAAACTGCGATTTTGTACGCCATTATTTTATTTTTTTAATTCTTATAACACTAAGTTACAAAAGTAAACAAAATAACTTTTATCCTCAAAACTATCATTGAGCTATTTGTTTTACAGTATTACATTTAAAATATTTTTCACATATACCCCACTCATTAGTCAATCCTGCTATACAATCAGAAAGTATATATAACTAGCCCGTGACCCCGTAAGTCTCTAAAAACAACAAAGGGAGCGAAAAAGCTCCCTTCATTTATAATCTTAAGTCTAATTTATTATTTAGCGTAACTTACTGCACGGGTTTCACGAATGACAGTGATTTTCACTTGTCCCGGATAAGTCATCTCATCCTGAATACGTTTAGCGATATCTGCAGACAGTTTTTCAGTTTCCACATCATCAATCTTATCTGCTCCAACTATAACTCTCAACTCACGACCAGCCTGAATAGCATAAGTTTTCAATACGCCCGGATACGAAAGAGCTAATTGCTCCAGATCATTCAAACGTTTGATATAAGCCTCAACAATTTCGCGACGAGCACCCGGACGAGCACCGGATATCGCATCACAAACCTGCACGATCGGTGCCAATAAGCTTGTCATTTCCACTTCATCGTGGTGAGATCCTATCGCGTTACAAACGTCGGCTTTTTCTTTATATTTTTCAGCCAACTTCATACCAAGCAAAGCGTGTGGAAGTTCCGGTTCATCATCTGGAACTTTACCTATATCGTGTAATAATCCGGCTCTCTTTGCTTTTTTAACATTCAGTCCTAGCTCGGATGCCATAATCGCACAAAGATTAGCAGTTTCACGAGCATGCTGCAACAGGTTCTGTCCATAAGATGAACGATACTTCATCTTACCAACTAAGCGTATCAACTCTGGGTGTAAACCGTGTATACCTAAGTCAATAGTCGTACGTTTTCCTGTTTCTATTATTTCTTCTTCTATTTGCTTTCTCACTTTGGCTACAACCTCCTCAATACGTGCCGGGTGAATACGTCCGTCTGCAACCAACTGGTGCAAAGCCAAACGTGCAACCTCACGTCTCACTGGATCAAATCCTGAAAGGACAATTGCTTCGGGAGTATCATCTACTACGATTTCAATCCCTGTAGCAGCCTCTAATGCACGAATATTACGTCCTTCACGTCCGATTATACGACCTTTTATTTCGTCAGACTCTATATGGAATACTGTTATGGCATTTTCAATTGCAGTCTCTGTTGCCACACGCTGAATAGATTGGATAACAATCTTCTTCGCTTCTTTATTGGCTGTCATTTTAGCCTCTTCCATTATCTCACTGATATAAGACTGAGCATGAGACTGAGCCTCATCTTTCAAAGCTTCTACCAGTTTTTCCTTCACTTCTTCTGCCGACAATCCCGACAACGCCTCAAGCCTTTCCACCTCTTGTTTGTGAAGCTTATCCAGATCTTGCTTTTTCTTATCTATCACCTCTAATTGAGCCTCTAGATTAGTTTTGATTGTATCTACCTCGCTACGCTTGCGTTGAAGCTCTTCCTGCTTTTGGGTCAAACTTAATTCTCTTTGCTTAATTTTAGCTTCAGCAGCTTGTAGTTTCGAGTTCCTACTATTCACTTGCTTTTCAAATTCAGACTTCATCTGTAAAGCCTGCTCTTTTACTTCAAGTAGTTTATTTTTCTTGATCACCTCTGCTTCTTGTTCCGCCTCTTTTACTTGACGTTTGAATTTTGAATTCGCCATAAAATTCAAAACCACCCAAGTCAGTATTGCTCCAACAAGAAAGGTAATTCCATACAATAATATATCCATATTCTATTTTTCTTTGATAAAAACTTATATTCAATAAACAAAAAAAACACCAACCCAAATATGAAACTTATCTCATATCTGAAATTAGTGCTTTATATATCATCAATTTAAAACTTTACTTTACCTGCGCTTTCAAATATTCATCCAGTTCATTTGTCAAACTCTGGATTCTATGCTCGAAAGTTTCGGCTCGCAGTTGATGTTCAACTTTCTCTGCCACTGCCTGAATTGATGTCATTGCCATATAGTCGACATCCCTCAACGGCTGAGTAGAAACTCCTGTAAAATAATTTTTATATTGTACTAACTTATAATCTATTTCATCTGCAGCTCTACGATAAACTTCCTCATCTCTACGTTTTATACGAAGAGGGTATCTCATATCAGCCACTCGTAGATTAATAATTAAATGCTCATCCATAACATCATTTTTAGTTTACGCTTTCAGCATGGTGATACATTTATCTACATCTCGCACTAATTTCGACAACCGTTTTTTAGCATTCATCCTCTCCTCTGGGTCTGCTGATGAAAAAGATTTTGCAAACTTCAAATTGTCATATTTAGCATTTAACGCATCCAACTTTAATGATAATGCTTCTATCGCTGTTTCTTTTTGCTTCAATTCCTGCTTCATCTGTGCATTTTCCTCTTTAAGCATATCACAGAGATACATTAACTGCCTCATTCTTATCTCAAACTCGGCAAGAAGTTTTTCATCATTTTCAGTCATATAATAGCCAAAATGCTACACAAAAATAGATAATACCAACGAATTAACAAAATTATTACGCTCCTTAATTATTGAAAAATACATTATAAGGAAAAAAAACAAAGAGGGGCACTTACTATACGTAATAAGTACCCCTCTTTTGTAAGCTTGTTTAGGTCTTTCAAAGCAAAACGACTTGCAAGTCGTCCTTTAATTCGTTAAACGCAATTTTCCCTTCTCTGGCTAACCAGCCAAGAGCTGCATACATGTCTTTTTCTGTAAGTTTGCAGGCTTTCTTGATTTCCTTTAAAGATTTACTACCTTCCGCATCAAGATAAGTCCAAATGATTCCTGCATTTGTTCCAATTTTTTCTTTCATAATGGGTGTAAGTTAAAAAATTAAACTCATCATTAATTATCACTTACAAAAATACATAAAATTAACTACCCCAACAATTTAATATTACATTTATTAGCAAATAGATAATATTATGACAAAGTAGTTAAAGGGATCATTTATTTGGATTTTAACCAAATTCTTGTAGTTTTGTGATAAAAATAATTGCCTTGCGTTTTTTTAGTCTGCATAAGAGAAAGGAGTATAGTGACGAAGAGCTTTTGTCACTTTTTAAGGATACGAGTAAAGCTGAATACTTCCAACAGCTTTACGAACGCTACATACCTCTCATCTATGGGTTGTGCCTGAAGTATCTGCAAAACACAGAACAATCGCAAGACGCTGTAATAGATATTTTTGAGAATCTTTCACAGAAAATACAGGGCTATGAAATAAAGATTTTCAAGAACTGGCTGTATAGTGTTGTTAAAAATCACTGTTTTCACATTTTAAAAGAAAATAAAAGAGAAATTATAGTAAATTTCGACTCTCAACTTATGGAATCTGAACCTATTTTGGATCTATTAAGCGAGAATGCGAATGAAGATAAAGAAGATGCATTGAACAAATGCTTGGAGCAGCTTCCCGAGCCTCAGCGCATATCTGTGGAGAAGTTCTTCTACGAAGACAAATCCTATGCTGAGATTGTGGATGAAACTGGATTTCATCTGAAGAGTGTAAAAAGCTATATACAAAACGGAAAAAGGAATTTAAAAATCTGCATTGAGAAAAACCTGAAAGAATGAATTTTTTAGATTACATAAAAGGACAAAGGAAAGGCGTTGATGCTCATCGGATCGAAAAAGATTCGATGAAAGATCCGTTTATGTATGAGGCAATAGAAGGTTTCGACAGTATCGACGATGATCACTTGGCAAGTATCAACAATATACACGAACGCCTGAATGCCAAAACAAAAACAATCAAGAAACATCATCCTATATGGCAAAGTATAGCGGCGGCAGCTGTTGTAATTTTTGCTATAGTCGGATATATGATTATCGGATACCATGAGTCTAACGACCTACAGGCACAAGATAAAGGCTTTAGCTCTATTATCAACATATACGTGCCTGAAGAATACTATGTAGAGAATATAGTTGTAATAGCAAAACATAATACCGAAGCAACCAAAACATATAAGCCCAACATAAGCAAGTTCAGATTAGACAAAGAGGAGTCTATCAATACCGAAGCTCTGACTGTACTATCCGAGCAAGAGGACAATGGCATGATAGAGGTTTATGCACCCGAGAACTTCAGAGACGAAGCAAATACTTCTCTTACGACAAAGAAGGGGAAACCTGAGCCAATAGGTGGATATGACAGATATAATGCTTACTTAAAAACGGCAATGCGCCGACCTACCGACGATTCGTGCAAAGACAGGAAAGGTAAAGTAGCCATTGAATTCTCGGTTGACGAACAAGGACGCCCATATCTATTTGAAGTAAAACAAAGTCTTTGCGGAACTTGTGACAATGAAGCCATTCGCCTGATACAAAACGGAGCCAAATGGACTACTGGTACTGAGCGTGTTATGGTGAGGGTAATGTTCTAATCTTTCTTTTCGAGCAAATCAGGGCGCAAACGTTCGGTGCGCTCCATAGCTTGCTGCAAGCGCCATTCATCCACCTTAGCCTGATGACCCGACAACAAAATATCAGGTACACGCCAACCCTTATATTCTGCAGGACGTGTATAAACAGGAGGAGCCAGTAAATTATCCTGAAAAGAATCGGACAAAGCCGATTGCTCATCTCCTATTGCGCCGGGTAAAAGTCGAACAATGGCATCAGCCATCACAGCAGCAGCCAATTCTCCTCCCGTAAGAACATAATCACCTATAGATATTTCACGGGTTATCAGATGTTCGCGCACGCGATAGTCGATACCTTTGTAATGCCCACACAGGATAATTATATTGTTATACGACGACATTTGGTTTGCTATTTTCTGATCAAATACTTCTCCATCCGGTGAAGTATAGATCACTTCATCGTAAATTCGCTGTTCCTTTAATGCTGAGATAGCATTATCGATCGGTTCTATCTGCATTACCATGCCTGCTTCGCCTCCGAAAGGATAATCATCCACACGTCGATGTTTGTTCGTTGTATAATCACGAAGATTGTGAACAACTATCTCTACTAAGCTTTTGTCTTGAGCTCTCTTAAGAATAGAACAATCCAAAAGACCTGTAAACATTTCAGGCAAAACACTTATTATATCTATGCGCATACTTATAGTAAAATGAATTGCAAAGGTAGAGTTTTCTTTCAATTAATAAATAAGAGCCCGGGATATAACTAAAAAGGTGACAAACACGCAAAACAACACAACACAGACAATCAATACATTACAAACAAAAGGTGACAAAAGTGACACTTTTTAAGTTGTTTTTATTTGTCACTTTTTCTTCTTTCGAAGAAGTCAATAATAATGAATACTATACGTTGTTCTCATGCTTTAGGAACGAAGCAAGAAACTCCGTATTACTCTTTTTACTCTGAGGTTAAAAAGAATAGATGGGAACGAATGCGAGAACAATTCGTTTTTATGAACTAATAAATCAAAGAGCGTTTATAATAGATAATCTTTTTCATATAAATTATAAGCTCTCATTATTACTTTTCTTCCTATACCGTAGTTTAAATTACACTCAACCGCTTATTCCTTTTGTTCTAATATTTGTAGCCACTATAGCCGACAAAATGAGGGCTACTCCTAGCCAGCGAAGTGCATCTACCGATTCTTGCAATATAAATGCCGAAGATGATATTGCGACAGGCAACTCGACAGCACTAAGGATTGCACCTATAGAGACACCCACACGGGGCATACCCATCGAAAAGAAAAGAGGAGGAACCACCGTACCCAACAGAGCCAACGCCAGCCCCCAAAAGACCAATCCACCAAAATATATACCATTAAAGAAGAATAATGGAGGAAAAATTATCCATGTAATAACACACGATCCAGTAATCATCAACGCACTCTTTTTCAGTACAGGCAGATCGTTACCTACACGTCCACTTGTCATCAAGAAAATAGCATAACTAGTGGCCGCCAGCAACCCGAAAATGACTCCTTTCAGGTTCAACATGATCTCCTGACTAAATATTCCACCGGCAAGCAGTGTCCCTATCAAAACAATACCAAGTAGAAGCAATTGCTTACGTCCGGGTTTCTTCCCGAAAACGACAGCTTCTATCAGCATACTTATCCACAGATATTGCATCAGCAATATAATAGCGACCGATGCAGGCAATAGTTTCACACATTGGTAATAGAATATACCAACCAGCCCCGTAAAGGTTCCGGCAACGACTATTTTCCACCATTTAGTATTAGGTTGAGTATTATAAATCGTTTCTTTTTTATCACCTTTCTTTACCGATTTGGAAATGAAATACAATAGCCATAAAATGACCATTCCCGAGAAAGATTGCGTTCCTGTGATTTCGCCGAGTGTGTAACCTTCGGCATATGCAAATTTTACGATAGTGGAAAGTAGTCCGAAGCTTGCCGCTCCAATAAACACTAACAATCCGCCTTTTATTCTTTGATCCATTATTTATGTTAAGTTCTAAATCATTATACCTCAGAGGTAAGCACAAAAAAAAGGAATACCCTTTTTCGGATACCCCCTCCATTTACATTTTCGTTCGCATACAACAAATTCAAGAATTATTATATACGCTTTGGTACTGCAAAATTACAATATTTTTTTCTTCATGCAAAACACGTTGGAAAGTTTATATATTTCTTTACAACAAGAAACTACGCCTTTTATGCTCTACTCTTCCTATTTCTCCTTTTTATGGAACATATTCCCTGTAGCCTGTGCCGTAGGCATCACCAGCATATCCTGAATATCCACATGCGGAGGTTGTGATATGGCAAAATAAACAGATTCCGCAATATCGTCGGCAACCAGATTCTCATAACCTGTATATACCTGATCGGCACGACCTTTATCGCCTTTGAAGCGAACTAATGAGAATTCCGTTTCTACAGCTCCGGGACAAATCTGAGTTACTCGAATATTATAAGGTAGCAAATCCATACGCATACCCTGATGCAATGCATTCACTGCATACTTAGTCGCACAATATACAGCACCATTCGGATAAACTGCCTTCCCGGCAATAGACCCTATATTGATTATATGCCCTGAGCAACGTTCTACCATAGCCGGAGTAACCACCCGAGTAACATATAACAAACCTTTGACATTTGTATCTATCATTCTTTCCCAGTCGTCAACTTCACCTTTGTAAATTGGGTCTAACCCTACAGCAAGCCCCGCATTATTGACAAGGACATCGATATTTTTCCATTTTTCAGGAAGGTTGCCCAAAGCAGCCTCTACCTCATTATATTTTCTTACATCAAAGCATAGAGGGAGAACCGTAGAACCATAGTTTATGCTTATTTCTTTATCCAGTTCTTCTAATTTATCCTTTCTTCGTCCGGTAATAATAAGGTTGTACCCTTCCTTGCCCAGCCGCAAAGCGATTGCTTTGCCCAAACCGGATGTAGCACCGGTTATTAATGCTATTTTTTTCATTTGAGTTTATTTAATCCAAACATTCAATATTTCACCGATATACATTTTATGATATCCGCTTTTACTCCAATCTTTATTCGGTAAAGATTTATCAACTACAGCTTCGGGCGTAATTGGCTGCGCTACTATTTTCTTACATTCAAAGATCATCCAAGCTTCAGCAAATGCCGTAGCACCTGATGGAGTTTTGATAGGTGTCAACCCCGATCCTTTTATTTTATCTGTAGTACGACCACTTACCGAACCGCAATACCGCAAAGCATCTTTATACGCTTCAGTGTAAAACGATATTGTATAGGTCTCACCTTTATCCATTGTTTGTACCGAGTAGCGTGAAGGATTGAGGAAACAGAATGAGACCGGCTTTTCCCAGAAAGCACCAAGTCCGCCCCACGAGGCAGTCATCACATTCATTTGATCGGCTGTACCCGAAGTGATCAATGTCCAATCTCCTAACAGTTTAATAATATTGCCCGGTATTTTATCGGGAGTTATCTGCCTGAATCCATTCATTGTAGCAACCGCACCTCCGGCAATCGTTTGCGAGGCATTATTAGATGTTATCGGAATCGATGCAGCAACCTGAACAGGATCGGTTATAGATTGAGCGACTACAGGCACTTCTACCGGACTTTCTTTTTGAGGTACTGCAGGAGCTGAATATGTTTTCGCCTCTGCTTGCAGTGAGGTTGTTGCACCTGTTGTATTAATACCGTTCAGATAAATGTCTATAGATTTGTATATGCTGTTTACAGAATCTACAGTATGCATTCTGAATTTATCATAATAGCGATTTAGTTTATCTCCTTTTTTGTTGAGCGCTATTTTGTCAGAGATCATCTCCTCAGCCGGAAGCAGTTTCTTACTATCAGAATAGCTATATTTTATATTCCTCAACGTTACTTCGCATGCTCCATCTTTCGTTTCCAAAATCAACTGATAAATCATCTTAGCTCGATCAAGCACAAGAGAACTTCGCTTAAACTCAAGATATTTCTCTCCAAAACATGCGATCATTTTATCATCAGCCTTACTTAGCAGAACCCGATTATTCAAATCTTTCTCATCAGTCTGTACATTATCATAGTTGTTTATTGTCCATTTTTGCATCAATGAAAAAAGCTGTTCGTCGGAGATTTGCCCCTTTACAGGTATCTTCTTCGAAAAAACAATCTTACCGTCCACTTCGGGGACAGCTCCTACTAGATATTTCGGGTTGTCTTGTGCACTTACTACCAACGAGAACACTGCACATAAAAAAAACAGAAGACTATTTTTCATTTTATCAGAGTTATTATGTTATATACCATAAAAGTAGTATAATTTCAGAAACAAGACAATAGAATATTAAAACAAAAAAAATGGTATCGACCGATTACTGTTGATACCATTTTCGTCTATATTTATTATTTTCTTTAGAAATTATATGCAACGCCTATACCTAGCATTTCTTTGAACTGCACCTTCGGTCCTTTTTTTATTTCTGTACCGTCATCTGCTTTTTCTATAATCTTCACGTCATCGTCGTATTTGAGTGTTGTATTGATCGATGCCGACAAGAATTTATTAATCTTCATACTGAGCAGTAAGTCCCAGTTAACATCAACGTTACCAAATGATTTGTCGTACGCTGTAAAAAGATCCATAGTAGTTATCATCTGTACATTTTCCATTATTTTCTTTTGGACACGAGCTTTCACATATGTACCTAATTGGGCTTTAAACTTATCGCCCGGATCAACGCCAAAAGCACCTATACTAGACAGGTAGTCATCTTGTACAAATGTTAGTTTTCCGGCAAGAGGAGAAAAGTAAACCGAGTAGCTCTCATTAGGACGATACTCTAAACCCAATGAGATATTAGAATATGCGGGAGCAAAGAATTTTGAGATATAATATTCCTTATTCGGATAATTATATCCTTTATAAAACTGAGTTTTAAGGTCACCCATAATTGTATAATACCACTTATTGTTGGTAGAATATCCGAGCTGTGTTGTAAAATCGATCTTATCACTTACCTTCTGAGTTCCCTGTGTTTCGGTTCTGGTCAAGCCATAATCAAGAGCCAAAGCATTTGACCAAAGCCAATTTCCGCTTTTGCGATTCAATGTTCCATTGAGATAGAGATTTCCGGCGAAGGAACTCTCACCACCTGCAGACCAATTACTAAGAGAAGTTTGTGATAGATTGAATCCGGTAACACCTTTTAGGTTCCATTTGCCGTCTTCCAATTTGTTCTTGTCGTCCTGAGCTTTAACCGACATAAATGAGCCCGCAATAATAAATGCGATAAGTAAATATTTCATCATAAAAATTTAAATATTGTGTATATCGAAGCTGTTATCTTAATTTTAAGACATCTCCTTCGGTAGGAACATATTCAAAATCTTTTTTGTTCATTTTGTACAAGTTTTTCACCTTGATGCCATACAGCTGGGAAATACTATACATAGACTCTCCCACCTGAACTTCGTGCTCATAATATGGTTTATCGGCTTTCGATTTTTTCTTCTCAAAATAGACCAAATCACCTGCCTTTAAAGGAAAGCCTTCGGGTACTTCATTGTATTTATACAAATCTTTTGGCTTAAAATCAAATTCGCCCGCAATACCCTCGTACGTATCACCGGCCTCTGCTATCACATAAACCAAATTATGTGTTTTATAAGGAATATGACGATATTCCTTATTTCTTACCTGAGTTTCTTCTATTTCTCTTATCTTCTCTTTGGAGAATCCTCTTTTATCGTGTTGGTAAAGTTCATAATCTTCAATTAGCTTTATCAGTTTGTTCGCATAAGCTTTATCAGTTGCATACCCTGCTTGCTGCAATCCTTTTGCCCATCCTCTATAATCAGTAATTTCCAAAGCAAACAGGCTTTTATATCGTGGTTTATCGGCTAGAAATCTCGAATGATCTTCAAATGAATCTTCAGCTCTTTTATATTTCCTGAAACAATCATTCGGGGTATCATCCGCTTGATAGACCTTTCCTCCTGTCCAATCGTTGTGACACTTAATACCAAAGTGATTATTCGAATTTTTAGTCAAAGCACTTTTACCCGCACCTGATTCTAACAACCCCTGAGCGAGCGTTATACTTGCCGGAATTTTATATTTTCTCATGTGATCTACAGCTATGCCTTTGTAAGTCTCAATATACTCTTCGTATATCTTGTATCGTTTTGCCTGAGAATAGGCGGATGTAGTAGACAGAAAAACAAGTACAGAAAGGATAATAAATTTGAGAGATATATCCGAGCTATTTGCTTTTTTCATATATTTAGAAGTATTTTATTTGTAACAGTAATAAAATGGAAAATTTAAATTTAACAACAAAGATACTCGTTTACACCTTTGAAGAGGCTACCGAAAGTATAAAAAAACTTATAATAGAGGCTAAAGCGGTTGCGGAAAAAGCATATGCGCCCTACTCAGGCTTTCATGTAGGAGCGGCAGTTCTTCTTTCCAATGGAAAAATTGTTACGGGCAACAATCAGGAAAATGCGGCTTACCCTTCAGGGTTATGTGCCGAACGGGTTGCTATGTTTTATGCAAACGCACAATATCCGGAGGCTTCGGTGGAAGCGATTGCGGTGGCAGCTTGTCATGACGGAGCCTTTACAGCAAACCCTTGTAGCCCGTGTGGCGGTTGCAGACAAGTTTTGCTAGAAACAGAGAACAGATACAATTCTCCAATGAGAGTAATATTGTATGGCGAAAGTAAAATCTATGAATTAAAATCTGCCAAAACACTTCTTCCTGTAGGATTTGGAAAGGAATCGCTAGACGACTAATTTATAACATTGTTTTATGGTCTTTTAAAGCCTTTGTCAACTCTTTTGCTTTATCATCCGATACTTTATCCAGCAATTGCCAAAAACGTTCTCCATGATTCATTTCTACCGTATGGCATAGTTCGTGTAAGATTACAAAATCCACAAGGTATTCAGGTAAGAGCATACAGTAAAACGACAGGTTTATTGTCTTCTTTGATGAACAGCTTCCCCATCGGGTACGACTTTTATTAATCTTTACTTCGGTATATTTAAAACCGTACCTTTCTGCAAACAATTTTACTTTTGCCGGAAAGAGCCTGTTTGCCTCATAGCGAAGAGCTTTTTCTACAAAGCTTTTTATTGTCGATTGAACCGTTGAGTCATTGTAGTCTGTACCAGCCGGACATGAGATGGATAGCACCCCTTCTTTCAGACTCATATAATAATTTTTGGTCGATGTTCCGGTAATCAGCTTCAAGGTAAAACTAAAGGTCTTAAATTCTATATCGGGAGTGAAAAGTATGCGGGTAGTTTGTTTTTCTACTAACAACATCAGACGAGGCTTCATATCACGAATGGTCTTCTCTACAAAAGACATACTTACTGATGGTGGATATGTAAGTTGCAGATAACCATCTTTTTTTCGAACGATTATCCTCTTGGCTCTTGCATTCTTAACAAGCCTTATTTCTCCCAGATCTTTATCTACAATAACCATCAGAAATGATATAAAAAAAGCTTAACCCAAAAGCTAAGCTTTATATTTTATTTGCTTCAAACCTATTTGGCTTTATGATTTTCCTTTATAAACGCTTCTAATGCAGCCGTCATAGATGGCATACCGGGAAGCGGAGCTTCACAATCAAGCCTCAAGCCCGCATCGCGAACAGCTTTTGCTGTAGCGGTACCAAAACAGCCAATAGCCCTCTCTCCTTGTTCGAAATTAGGCACGTTCTTAAATAAAGAAACAATACCGGCCGGAGTAAAAAATATCATCATATCGTAAGATAATATCTCAGACTCGGTTATTTCATTACTCACAGTTCTGTACATAACTGATTTTGTGTAATCAACTTTTTTCTCGTCCAATACTGCCGTAAGGTCTTCTGTATGTACATCCGAGACAGGTACAATAAATTTTTCTTTGTTATGTTTTGTTAAAGCTGTTGCCAGACCATCCATCTTACCTGTTGCACTAAAGAATATCTTACGCTTTCTGTAAACAATATATTTTTGCAGATACAAAGCGACTGCTTCTGATATACAAAAATATTTCATTGTTTCGGGCATTGTTACTCTAAGTTCCTCACAGAGAGAGAAGAAATGATCTATTGCAATCCTTGCTGTAAAAACGACTGCTGTATAATCTTGTATATTAATACGCTGTTGCCTAAACTCCTTTACGTCAATTCCATCTACACGAATAAACGGACGAAAATCCATTTGCACATGATATTTCTCGGCAATATCAAAGTAAGGCGATTTCTCTGTTGTCGGAGCAGGTTGAGAGATTAATATCTTCTTTACTTTCAAGGTCATAATAGTGTGTTAAATACGTCGGTTCTATATAATTGAATCAATCCTATCGCTAAATACACATAAGGTAATATTTCAAAGGTGCAAAGGTAGGCAATCAAATACAAAAAGTTAAATTTTTGACCAATAAAAAAGACTATTATTTGATAAAAAAGTGTTATTTGAACAATTAAGAAGAGTATTAATATAAGTATTAATATCTCAGTATGATAAAAATTAGAATAAATCAAGAGCAACGTAGGCAAAAAATATAGTATCCCCAGCACCTCGATAGACACCATATGCATTCTTCGCCACGAATTCATCGCTTTCTTCTGATTAAAGATATAACCTATCAGTTTGTAAATAAAATCTTTAATTCCAAAAAACAAAGCTATGGCGACGATAAATGTGACAATAGTCAGAAAAGCCTTACTATTGCTTTGCACAGAAGATTCATACTCTACAAAAACATCATAAATACATATTGCAGACAAAACAACAGATTGAAAAATAAGGATATAACTATATATCATTTCCCTAGAAGTCGTCTGATTATGTATCCTCGAAGCCTTTACAGGAGTAAAGAGGTAGGAAATACTTTCTTTCAAGAAAGATAACCCGCCACTATATATATATGTAAAAAGAAATAAGCATAAAAGCAACAGGCAGAAAATTCCATCTACTTGTTCCAGATTGAAAGGCAGAAGATCGCCGGAATATCTTACAACATCGCGAATGCTATCCTGATGAGCAGAATATAATTGTTTGTTAGTCATATTCACAATCTCACCTTCTACAGGATTTAATGAAAAACGATGAATATAGACAGTATCCTGCAACAAGACACTATCTTTCATTACACCTATGTATGGTACTGTATCGTTAATCAAAGCTCTTATATACTTGAAAGCACATACTTGCTCTATTGCAGAACATGTATGTGCTATATTATTATATTACAGATTAAACTCTTTTTTTATCACATCTACATAATCTAACTTCTCCCATGTAAACAACTCTACTTCGCGAGTTATTCCCTGAGGATTGTAGCGTGATTGAAAATGTTTAGTTACGATTTCCGGCTCACGACCCATATGCCCATAAGCAGCAGTCTCAGCATAGATAGGATTGCGTAATTTCAGGCGTTGCTCGATTGCTTTTGGTCGCATGTCGAACAATTTCTCTACTTTCACGGCTATCTCTCCATCCGAAAGATTTACTGTACCCTTACCATATGTATTTACATAAATATTCATAGGCTTGGCAACACCAATTGCATACGATACCTGAACAAGTATTTCGGAAGACACACCGGCAGCAACAAGGTTTTTTGCAATATGACGTGCCGCATAAGCAGCCGAACGGTCTACTTTTGAAGGATCTTTACCCGAAAAAGCACCACCGCCATGCGCACCTTTACCTCCGTAAGTATCAACTATGATTTTACGTCCAGTCAGGCCGGTATCTCCATGAGGCCCTCCTATAACAAAACGTCCGGTAGGGTTTACATGATAAGTAATATCAGTTGTAAAGAGCTTCGTAATATCATCTCTGAACTTATACTTCTCCTTCACACGAGGTATAAGGATATTGATCACATCTTCTTTTATTTTAGCTTGCATTGCCTCGTCGTCAGTAAAATCATCATGCTGAGTAGAAATAACGATTGTATCTATTCTCAAAGGCGTGCCGTTGTCATCATACTCGATCGTTACCTGCGATTTGGCATCAGGACGAAGGTATGGCATCAAATGCAATTCATTTTTGCGTATAACGGCTAATTCTCTCAACAATGCATGAGACAAGTCTAGTGCTAATGGCATATAATTGTCTGTTTCGTTTGTTGCGTAGCCAAACATCATACCCTGATCTCCCGCTCCCTGATCCATCGGATCGGATTTGCCATCAACACCTCTGTTGATATCATCGGATTGCTCATGTATGGCAGACAGCACCCCGCAAGATTGAGCCTCAAACTGGTATTCACTTTTAGTATACCCTATACGCTCGATCACTTTACGTGCCGTTTCGGGAATATCGATATATGCTTTTGATTTTACTTCTCCTGCCAAAACCACCTGCCCGGTAGTTACCAATGTTTCGCATGCGACCTTCGAATCAGCATCATAGGCCAAGAATTCGTCCAATAAGGAGTCTGATATCTGATCTGCCACTTTATCAGGGTGACCTTCTGATACAGATTCAGATGTAAATAAATAACTCATAAATATTGTTTTATTGTAATAAAAACAGGAAGATATGTATTATAATGCAGTGCAGAAAATGGTTTAGCATTTTTTCATGTGGTTGCAATCAATACAAATCTATCCACTTAATTGAGTGCAAAGATACATCTTTTTCTCAATTTAAAATTATTCTATATAAAAAAACAGCCTGTATCAAAATTGGTACAGGCTGTTTTTCATATTTTATATCTACTTATTTACTTGCCGTTAGCAAATTCAAATAAAGCTTTACCATTTGCATTTTCAGGATCTAGTTCAAGAACCTTTTCTGCATATAGTTTTACATTTGCTTTATCATCAGCCTTTTTGCTTTTCTCGAACTGTAAATAATAATAGTAGCTCAAATAGCTATATGCTTCTATCAATATTTTGCTGCTTGGTTCCGGATCAGCCAACAGAACTTTAATTGTTTCTTCATAGAATGGTTTTGCCAACCCTTGCTCCGAGTCCGGGTCCATCTGATAGTTTGTACGTGCTCTCTGATAGAATCCTAAATAACTATCTGGCTTACGTTCTGCAACTACAGCAAAAGCTGCATCTGCTTGTTTGTATAGCGCAATAGATTGTTCTTTTACTTGCTCCGGAGTTAACGATTTATCAGATTCAACTTTAGATGCTGCAGATAGATAGTAACTACCTAATTGATAATAATCAGTAGCTTCTGCTCTTTCTCCAAGCATCTGGATGTATTCTTTGTAATAATTAGCCGCTTCAGCGTACATCTGATCTTTGGCAGAAGCTGTAGCGATCTCTTTAAACAAGCTTACTTTGCTAGGATCTAATTTTATAGCTTTCTGATATTGCTCTATAGCCTTAGCTTTATTGCCTGTTTCAGATAGTATATTTCCATAAGCCATATAGTCTGAAACCAAATATTTCACTGTATCAACCTCAGATCTAGGTATACTGAAGAACTTGTCTCCTGCAGCTAAACCGTCCTGATAGTTTTTTGTTTCATTTTCGATATACATCAACAAACGATTCAACACGAAGCTGTTTGGTTCGCGTTTCAAACCTTCATTAATCAGATTCTTTGCACCTGAATATCCTTGTGTAAAGTACTCTGATGCAGCATAACGAGTAATATCATCTACGGTGTAATCGCCACCCTTGAAGAATTCTTTGTATGCAGCAATAGCATCCGGATAAAAACCGTCTCTGTAATACAAGTCAGCAAGGTCTTTGTAAGCAATCTTATATTCAGGTTTGATTTCTATCGCTTTTTTCAACAAATCGGCTGCTGTATTACGATTAATATATTCATATACCTTAGCACCTTTCATATAAGCCAATACACAGTTAGGGTCAAAGTTGATAGCCTGATCATATTGACCTGCTGCTCCGCCCGGATTGTTTTCTTTGGCTAACATATCTCCTTCGAGAATGTATGAATATGGTGATTTCTTATCTGCCTTCTTAGCTTCAGCAATCATCAAAGTGGCTTTGTCTTTCATGCCATTATCAAAATATGCTTTTGCGATTGCTAAAAGAACAGTTACATTCTTTTTATTCTTTTTTTGAACTTCTTTTAATTGATCTTCTGCAACCTTAGGGTTTGACTTTAATTGTAATTTAGCTAATCCTACAGCACCAAGACCTAGTTCAGTAGTTGCTGCCGCACTTTGCTCAAACTGAGACTTAGCTTCAGTCAAGTTATTTTCCAGAATTGCAATTTCTCCCAGATAATAATGAGATTCTTCAGGATTCTGTCCTACGTTTTTAGTAAAATATTCTTTCGCTAGTTTGGTTTCACCAAGGCTCAGATAATCTGCTCCCGGGCTATTTTGCGCAAATGCCGACAAGCTTATCGCTAAGCTCAAAAATGCGCTCACTAAATACTTCATTTTCATCTTCTATACTATTTTTATTAATATTTATTTATATGTGACAGATATCAGGCCTATCCTAAAATGTTGGGTTTGCTCTTACCAGTCTGGTAGGTACATTTGCGGGATAGAGCCCGGCCTTGAGTATAATACGTTGTCCTTTCTCTCCTGCAGCAAAGGTAACAAAACCTGAAGGTAATCCACCTTTGACATCTGAGATTATAATAAAAATATCTCTCGTTAGCGGATATTTTTTTAAGACTAAATATGCGGCAAATGGTTTAAAACTGTTTTCCTCAGTGGCTTTATCTTCTGAGCTTACCGACATAACATTTATACTATTAATAAAGCTTAAATTTTTAGGATCGGATGGATTACTAATCCAATTTACACCGATAACACCTATTGCATTAGGAACAGCAGCAACATAATCTATCACTTGCTGATTGGGTGTACGTTCTTGCAGATTGACATTTTTAACGCTGTCTGCCGATCTCGCTTTCACATTCTGACTAAGAGGCTCGCCTCCACAGATCGAATCTTTTATAAATCTGACAGTACTGGAATTAGGGCTATCGAATACGACCGATATTTCACCCAGTTTAGATTTCGGATTTATCTCCTTCCAATCCTTAATCTTCCCTGTCATTATTTTTTTTATATCAGACACTGTAATCAAAGTGTCCATATTTTCTTTGTTTACAATAAGGGCAATACCATCAATAGCAAGCCGCTGTGTACGTGGTGCTTGTTTGCGTTCTTTTATAATTTGTGTTTCGTTGGCAGTAAGTTGTCGTGTAGCAATTATTACACGCAAGCTATCTTTCATAAATAAATTAAATGCCTCATTCTCACTGGTAAATATGGGAATAACCAGAGCTTCGTGATTTAAAGCTCCAAAAACATCAACCTGTTCTTGTATTACAGGAGCAAAGCATTCATCAACAGCTATCTCAGCTATACCACTTGTGGGCGTATCTGTTCGTGTTATCTTTCTCTGGTCGCTACAAGAGAAGAGAAAGATAAAAGCAAAAATACATACAATAAGACTAAGATTTTTCATAACAAAAAACAGATAATTCGTTTAAAATTGTTTCCATGCACGGTATCCTCTGAATATGCCGTACAAAAACAACAGCACACCCATGGCCACACGAAGTAAGATATGTACATTCTCAAAAATAGGGGTAAATACCATCAAAACTGACACACATAGATAAAACAATATCATAAATATACCAAATATTGCTTTTCCCGATATTTTTTTTCCTTCTTTCATACCTTTTTTTATTGGAAAAAGAAGAGAAGATGTGTCTTTCATACTCCAACTTCTCTTCTTTACTAAGTCTTATTTACAATTTTTTTATAAAAATCTCAATAGATATTCACTTTTACTGTTTCAAACGGAATACGATAGGGAGAGTAAAGTACACAGGTACATTCAATCCATTTTGTTTTCCCGGTATCCATTTCGGCATCGATTTAACCACACGTACAGCTTCTTTGTCGCACGATGGGTCGATACCACGAATTACGTTTACATCTTCAATTGCTCCTGTTTTAGAAACAACGAAACGTACTGTTACACGTCCTTGAATACCTGATTCTTGAGCCACTACCGGATATTTGAGGTTGGAAGCAATATACTTTTGCATTTCCATCTCGCCTCCGGGGAAAGTAGGCATCTGTTCTACAGTAACGAAAGGTTTTTCAACGGCAGGTTTTTCTTCTACTATCACCTTGTGTTCTCTCAACTCAGCGATATCGACACCTGTCTTATCATTTGTACCTTTCACGTCAGCCACCGAAATTTGGATTTTAGTTTCCTGAATTTCATCCTGTGACTTCATTTGCTGATCGTCACGCACCTCATCGTCTTTTGCAATCTTAGGAGGCACAAACTTCACTGTTGTTTTCAACGGTGGAGGCGGCGGAGCAGTTTCTTGTTTAATCTTATTCTCTTCCGGAATTTCTTGTTCTACCGGAATATTAGATAACTCGAAAGTGTCTTCCATTGGTCCAGTATTGCCTTGTGTTAGATTCTTTACCACTGATACCAGACTCGGTAAAGCCGACACAAATATTGCAACAGCAAGGATTACTAAAAACGCAACGATATGTCTCTTCGATGATGATTGACGTAGCTTGTAAGCTCCATAGTTTTTATTCTTACCTTCAAAAACTACATCACACCATTCGGAGGAATTCAATTTTATATCTTTTCCCATAATTTTACTCCTTTCTTAATGTGATTAATTTTTTGGTGGTGCAGCACTAGCGCCATAAGCCCCTTTACTTTTCAGGTTCTCAAGCAAGAATTGGTCACCCTCAGTCATATCCACAATTGCATATTTTGCAATACTGCAAATCTGCATTTCATCAAGAGCATCAACAAGATTTTTATAACTAGCTTCGGATGTAGGTTTAATAACCACTACTTGTCCATCCTTGTCATCTTTTATTTCTTTTGATCTTGTCTTAAATTCTTCCTCTGACATTTTATTCTTCTTCTCAAATTTTTCCTGTCTCAATTCCCTCATCTTTGCTACAATAGGGGCATTGCGTTCCAGTAATATTTTACGAAGTCCTTCAGGGGAATAATCAGTTTCTTTCAAGGTAGTATAGTCACTATAGTTAGGTATACCTGTATAGTAATATACTTTATTGTCTTCTCCTAGAATCAAAGTAATAGCTTTAGACTCCTTGACCTTCACTTCATCCTCTTCAGTAAGTTTCTGATCTGTAGGCATCGCAATATCCATGATTTGCGGTTTACTCAATGTTGTACAGAACATGAAGAATGTAATCAAGAGCATGTTCATATCCACCATCGGAGTAAAGTCTACTCTCAGGGTCTGTTTCTTGGGTTTACCTTTTTTCTCTTCTCCACCACCGGACTGTTGTACTTCTGCCATAATTTTTTCTTTTTTTAATGTTTAAATCATGTTTTATACGCCTTCCGGCATTCCCCTTAGAGATGTTATGAGGCTATAACGGTTTTCTTTCATCTTCACAAGACTTTTCAATACCTTATCCACCAATGGATAAGCTGTTGACTGGTCTGCTTTGATAGCAATACCCATATCATCGCCTCCAATTTCGCGTGCATGTTGTACCCAACGTGAAAACTGATCGTTTACACTGTCGGATGGCACACCCCACTTCTTTATCTCACTATCTTGAGTGCTCAATGGCATATCAAGGAAAGCAGCCATTCTGTTCATAGGCACACCAATGTGTGTTTGTTCTATGAAAGATCTAATCTGCTTATCGGTGAATGTAATACCATAATCTTGCCCCATCTTTTCCAATACCGCCTTTTTATTTTCTGGTTACCATTCTTTTTTTTTTTTTTCCTTATTGCAAAATCTCCTTTATATTCAT
>NZ_JAIXHZ010000155.1:0-17419 GCF_043392705.1 Dysgonomonas sp. Shenzhen-Wh21 | reverse complement strand
ATTAACTAATGCAGGAGATATAAGAACTAGAGGGTATGAACTTTCTGTAGATTTTAATTATCCAATCAACAAGGATATAACAATATATGCTAGTGCTGCTTTATCTGATTATCAAACAGAGGTAACAAAATGGGATAATCCTACAAATTCTTTAGGCGAATTCTATAAAGGAATGAAGGTTGGAGAAATTTGGGGATTTGAGACTGATCGCCTTTTCCAGAAAGATGATTTTAATGCTGATGGAACATTTAAAACAGGAATTGCAAGTCAATCGAAATTAATAACTGGTAGCTTTAAATATGGTCCTGGAGACGTTAAGTATAAAGATTTAGACAAAGATGGAGAGATCACATCGGGAGATCGTACTGCAGATAATCCTGGAGATATGAAAGTGATAGGAAATTCTACACCTCGCTATCAATATAATTTCCGTGTTGGGGCTAATTTCTATGGATTTGATATCGATGTATTTTTCCAAGGAGTAGGTAAACGTGATTATTGGGCTAGTTCTGACTTAATTTTGCCTTTATATAACCGTGCCGATGCTTTATATGCCCATCAAATGGATTATTGGACAGAAGATAATACTGACGCATTCTTCCCGAATCCATATTTTCCTCATGCAAGTAATGCTGTAGGTCAAGGTGTAACCGGATCAAATAATTTTGTGTCTCAATCAAGATATCTGTTAAGTATGGCATATCTTCGTCTAAAGAATGTAACACTTGGTTATACTTTACCGGCTACTTTAACTAGCAAAATAGGCGTAGATAAAGTAAGGGTTTATTTCAGTGGTCAAAACCTTGCTGAATTTAAGAATAGCCGTTTGCCTGTCGATCCTGAGATTAATGAGACAGAAGCTGCTTGGGGGCGTACATATCCATATCCAAGAACATTGTCATTTGGATTACAAGTTAATTTCTAAATTTTACGATTATGAAGAAAATTAAAAAATATATAAGTCTGGCTATAATCGGAGGAACAATGGCTTTCTTTACTTCATGTAATGATTTCCTTGAAAGAGACCCTCTCGATGGTTTTACAGATCAAAATTATTGGACAAGTGAAGCCAATGTGAAAACATATGCATGGAAATTTTACAATCAATTTAAAGCGTATGGTATCGGTACAGGCACAACTGCTGAGTTCTTTTTTCAAAGTGCAGGAGCTACAACTTGTGCTAACTTCTCAGATGATATAACAGCAAACTCTTATTTGCCATATCAGCCCAATCCAAGTAGCTCTAACACAGAATGGAGAGATAATTATGAGTATATCAATCGAGCAAATATTATGCTCGAAAAGATACCTACTGTACCAATGACAGATGAAGCCAAAAATCATTGGGAAGGTGTCGCTCGTTTCTATAGGGCTCTAGCGTATTATAAATTGGTTCAACGCTTTGGAGATGTCCCATATTACGATAAACGAGTGACGGATATTAATAATGTGCAGGTAGTGTATCTTCCTAGAACTAGCCGTAGCGATGTGATGGATAAGGTTCGTGAAGATATAAATAAAGCCGTAACATTGTTAAGGGAAGCCGATGAAGCTAATTCTGTAAATAAATATGTAGGGCTTGCTCTTAAAGCTAGGATTGGTCTTTATGAGGGTACTTACCGAAAATATCATAATGCTGGGGATGGAAAGGTTTTCTTACAAGATGCTAAAAGTGCTGCTGAGGATATTATTGCTTCAACGAAATTTAAATTAGTTACAGGAGCAGATGCCTATCAGTCTGTTTATAATTCGGAAGACTTAAGCAAAAACTCAGAAATGATTTTATATAAGTCATATATTCTTGGAGTACAGGCTAATTCTATTCAGGCTTATACGAACACATCTACAGTTGTAAATGGGATGACAAAGGCCGCTTTTGAAAATTATGTGTGTACTGATGGTCTTCCAATCTCTCAATCACCATTGTATACTTCAACTAAGGATTTTCAAGAAACATTAAAGAATAGGGATCCTCGTTTATTAGCAGCGGTTGAAAAAGAGGGTATAAGTTTTAGAGGTTCTGATAAATCATTATCAAGATCGAGAAAATCGTCTACAGGATATGTTATTAGTTTATTCTATAACTCTGCATCTCCTAATATAACAACCACAGGACAAAATACAATTGATGCTCCAATATTTAGTTATGCAGAGGTATTGCTAAATTATGCAGAAGCGAGTGCGGAGCTAAAGGAAATTACACAAGCGGATTTGGATAAATCTATCAATCTATTAAGAGCCAGAGCAGGCATAAAAAAACTTACATATGTAACTGAGGATAATGTTCAGGTTGACGGAGTAACAATCAATGATCCAAAACGTACAAGTGTTTTGGAAAATAAGACAGGAGCTGTTTCTTCTATTATATGGGAAATTCGTCGTGAGCGCAGAGCAGAACTTATGACATGGACAGAGCTTCGTTATTATGACCTTATGCGTTGGAAAAAGGGAGATTACCTTGATTATACTTCAAATCCCGATGTTGCTTTAGGTGCATATTTAGATAAAAGTAAATTATCAGAGAATGAAAAGAAAAATATAACGTTAAACGATGATGGTTATATTAAAGTATATCCTAGTAACAATAGAGTATTTGATGCTGGTAAAAATTATTTAAATTCAATTCCAACAGGGCAAATCGATTTATATAAAGGGGAAGGTGTTGATTTACCTCAAAATCCAGGATGGAATAAATAATGTTATAAAATCTACCTTCTTTATATAATTAGATTTATACATTCTATATAGAAGGAGACATCCTGGGATGCCAAGTTGTCTCCTTCTTTTATCTTAATCTTTTGTCACATGAAACAGCATCGCTTAGTCGCTTTTTTTATTTTTTGCATGATGGTTTCCCTGTCTTATGGACAATCTTCATGGGTAAGGATAAATCAATTGGGATATCTACCCAAAGATATCAAAGTTGCAGTATTGATCTCAACTGAAGAAATTACCCCCGATTTATCTTTTCGTGGCAATAGAGGACAACCTCCCGTGTTGCCTACAACTCAACATGGTACCCCTGATTTTTCTCTTGTTGATGCAAAAAACGGAAAAGTAGTATACAGCGGACAGGGAAAAATTGCGGATGCTGCATATTGGGGATTAAAATCGGCTTTTCGTCTCGATTTTTCTTCTGTTCAGGCAGAAGGCGATTATTATATTGAAGCTGCCGGCGTTAAATCTCCTCAATTTAAGATTGGAGCAGATATTTATGAAGGGTCTGTTGATTTTATGCTCAATTATATGCGCCGTCAACGTTGCGGGCATAATAATTTTTTAGGTACCGTTTGTCACCAACATGATGGTTTTATTGTAGAGCATCCTACCCGTACAGGGGAACATATTGATGTTCGCGGTGGTTGGCATGATGCAGACGATAAATTACAATATGTTACCACCACAGCAAGTGCTATCTATCACATGATGTTAGCTTATTATCAGGCAAAAGATAAAACAATTTTTCAAGACAATTATCGTGCTGATGCTAGTCCTGGCAGTAACGGAATTCCGGATATCTTAGATGAAATCCGTTGGGGATTAGACTGGCTATCCAGAATGAATCCTGCACCTAAAGAAATGTATAACCAGATAGCAGATGACCGAGACCATGTCGGTTATGGCTTGCCACAAAACGACAATGTGGATTATGGCTGGGGACCGGGCAAGGGACGACCGGTTTATTTCATTACCGGAGAGCCTCAAGACTTACCTAATCCCAGAAATGGAGAGATTCGACTGAACCGTACCACCGGAGTGGCTTCCTCTGCAGGTAAATTTGCTTCCTGTTTTGCTTTGGGAGCCGAACTTTTCAAGAATATAGATCCTGCTTTTGCTCAAGTATTATCAAATAAGGCAGAGCCTGCCTATGACTTTGCTCTTGAATATCCCGGAAATACTCAAACAGTTTGCGTGGTTTCCCCTTATTTTTATGAAGAAGATAATTATGTGGATGATATAGAATTAGCAGCTGCTACGTTCTATACTCTCACTAAAGAGCCTAAATGGCTCGCCGCAGGAGACTACTGGGGACAACTTGAACCCGTTAATCCTTTGTGGGCATTCGGATTTGCACGTCACTATCAATTCTATCCTTTTGTTAATCAGGGACATCACCTGATGGCAAAATCCGATGATGCAGTAACAAGTAAAAAGTTCACCGACTTTATGCGTCAAGGATTACAAACTATTCGAAACCGTGCAGGTAATGAGCCGTTTATGAATGGTGTGCCTTATGTGTGGTGCGCTAACTTTGCCATTATTGGAGCTGCTTCTTATGCTCACCAATATAAAGAGGTCTCAGGAGATAGTTCATTTCAAGAGATGGAAGCTGCTTTACGTGATTGGATTTTAGGTTGTAATCCTTGGGGATTCTCTTTTATAGGAGGTTTTCCTGAAGGAGCAGCTTCTTCCAGAACAGACGAAACTCGTTTGGGAGGATTGGTTGATGGCCCCATCAATGAAGGTTGGCATGATACATTCTTGGGCGTTCCAAAAGTGAGTCGCAGTAAAGATCCTTTAGCTGCCTTTCAGAATGGTCCGGCTGTATTTCATCAAGATTCCTATGGTACCAATGAGCCTGTGATCGATGGTACTTGTTACATGATATATTACCTCTCCATAATGGAGCAACTAGGAAGAAAGCAGTCTAATAAACCGAATAATACGGTAAAAGATGCCTATGGAGCTACTGTTAGAATCAACACAGATAAGAAAGTAATTCATTTGATATTTTCTGCAGATTCCGCTTTTGAAGGAGCTACAACTATTCTTAAGACATTAGATAAAAACAAAGCAAAAGTTTCTTTTTTTCTTACAGGGAATTGTCTTAGAATGAAAGAACATAAAGAAACCATTAAGAACATTATTAAAAAAGGACATTATGTAGGGGGACATTCAGATAAGCATTTGTTATATGCTTCTTGGGGAAATAGAGAACAATCTCTTGTGACATCAGATAGCCTTATTAATGATTTAAGGCAAAATATGTATGAACTCGAAAAGTATGGAATAAAAGAATCTGAAGTAAATTATTACTTGCCTCCATATGAGTGGTATAATAAAGAAAATGTAAGCTTAATTGAATCGCAAAATCAGATAACGATTAATTTTACTTCCGGACTGAGAACAGCTGCCGATTATACAACACCGGATATGAAAAATTATATGTCTTCTCAACAGATAATAGATCAGTTGTTTTCGTATGAAAAAGAAAATACACTGAATGGTGCAATAATTCTTATTCATCCGGGAACTCATCCTGCTAGGAAAGATAAATTATATTTGAGATTAAATGAAATTATAAAAGGTTTAGTAAAGAGAGGTTATTCTTTTGAACGTTTATGATAAATAGATTATAATGAAAAGGACGTTTTTTTTCAATATTGCTATTTTATTTCTCTCATTTTTTATAGTGAATGAAATAAAGGCTCAAATTATTTCCGATAGTATTAAAAATAATATTGGAACATACCTGACAGAATTTGCCAACAAAGATGTAAAAACAGGGAGAATAAAAATAGACTCTGTCAACGTGAAAGGAAAAACTATAAGCTTCTTTGCTGGAGTAAACCTTTCTTATATTCCTTTTCAGAAAAATGAAGTAGCTGCCATTTATAATAAAATCAAAGGTCTACTTCCCGAAAAGTATAAAAAATACAAAGTCGAATTGATTACAGATACTAGAAAAGTAGAAGATTTGGTTTTGTTTGGAAAAGAAAAAAAACAGCTGTTTGCTAACAAACTTGAAAAACCATTGATCGCAAACTTATCTCAACCCTATGTTGCTGACCGAGGGTTGCAAAATCATCACCTGGCTATATGGCAAAGCCACGGGTGGTATTACGAACAAAAGCTAGCACGCTGGGAGTGGCAGCGAGCTCGAATCTTTCAGACTGTAGAAGATTTATATACCCAAAGTTATGTATTGCCATACTTAGTACCTATGCTCGAAAATGCAGGTGCGAATGTTTTACTGCCTCGCGAACGTGATATACAGCGTCGTGAAATAATTATAGATAACGATAGAAACAAAGATAAATCGATATATAAAGAAATTAATGGAAAAGACAGCTGGACAGCTGGCTACTATGAAGGATTTGCATATTTGAAAGAGTCATATCTGGATGGAGAAAATCCATTCAGATCAGGCTCTTACAAAGAAGTAAAGACAATAAAGGCTGGAGAAGAAAGTCGATGTGAATGGATACCCGATATTCCCGAAAATGGTAAATATGGGGTATATATATCGTATAAGACTTTACAAAATAGCACCGATGATGCCCGATATACAGTATATCATAAGGGCGGAAAAACCGACTTTAGTATTAATCAAAAGATGGGTGGAGGTACTTGGATATTTCTGGGTTATTTTTCTTTTGATAAGGGTGTAAATGAAAATTGCAAAGTTGTATTGACCAATAAAAGCAATAAAGCCGAACGCATACTAACCGCTGATGCTGTTAAGATAGGAGGCGGAATGGGCAATATTGCAAGGCGGCCTCATGCCAGTGGCATTGTAACAGACAATACTAAGAGTTCTGAAACTATTGAAAATAATATAAAGAAGCTGCCTGCGATAGATTACAAACCGGAAGTAAGTGGTTATCCTCGTTATACAGAGGGAGCTCGTTATTGGTTGCAATGGGCCGGTGCTCCCGATAGTATATATAACAAGAGCGAAGGAAAAAATGACTATACCGACGATTATCAAAGTAGAGGGTTCTGGGTAAATTATATTGCCGGAGGTTCTTCTGTATTACCGAAGAACGACGGTCTGAATATTCCGATAGACCTTGCAATGGCTTTTCATACCGATGCGGGTACTACCTTCAACGATTCTATTATAGGAAGTCTGGGTATCTACATGACGCATCACAATGATGAAAAGTTTGAAAATGGTAAGACTCGCTGGGCCTCCCGTGACCTTACGGAGCTGATAATGGATGAGATAGTAAAAGATATTCGCCGCGAGTATGAGCCGCAGTGGACTCGCCGCCAGATGTGGAACCGTTCTTATAGTGAAGCCCGTGTTCCGAATGTGCCTACCATGTTGTTAGAATTACTATCGCATCAGAATTTCGCCGATATGAAGTATGGGCTCGATCCTCGTTTTCGTTTTACGGTTAGTCGCTCCATATATAAGGGGATGCTCAAATTTGTGGCCCATCAATATGGTTATGACTATGTTGTGCAGCCATTACCTGTAAAATCATTTAGTGCACAATTTTCCGGGGATACTCAGGTGGAATTAAAATGGAAGCCGGTAGATGATCTTACCGAGCCAAGCGCAAAGCCTGATCAATATATCGTATATACACGTATAGGCGATGGAGACTTTGATAATGGTAAGATGGTGAATGGTGCAAATGCGATTATGCCGATCGAAAAAGATGTATTATATAGCTTTAAGATAACTGCTGTAAACAAGGGAGGACAAAGCTTCCCTTCCGAAATACTTTCGGTATGTAAAAAGTCGAAAGAGAAAGGACAGGTGCTTATAGTCAATGGTTTTGATAGACTATCTGCTCCTTGTAGTTTTGCATCAAGAGATAGTATTGGTGGATTTTTAGACTTTATTGATCATGGAGTGCCGGATAAAGTAGAGTATAATTATATTGGAAGCCAATACGAATTCAGGAGGGTAATACCTTGGATGGATGACGATGCAGCAGGCTTTGGTGCAAGCAATGCGAATTATGAAACAACGGTTGTTGCCGGAAATACATTTGACTATCCGTCTATGCATGGGCGATCTATTGCTGCAGCCGGATATTCGTTCGTATCTGTAAGCCGTGATGCTATATTGGACGGAACTGTGGACATGAACTCTTACAAATTAGTAGATTTGATATTAGGGAAACAGCGACAGACAAAAATTGGTAGAGGTGTAAGCCCTGTTGAATTCAAGACATTTACCAAAGAGTTGCAAAGCGAAATTACTGATTATTGTAAACAAGGAGGAAATATCTTTATAAGCGGAGCTTATGTCGCTTCTGATCTGTGGGATACAGAAAAGCCTCAATTAGAAGATCAAAAGTTTGCTGTTGATGTGTTAAAATATAAGTGGAGAGTCGGGCGTGCAGCAGTTGAGGGAAAAGTAAAAACAATAGCGTCTCCATTTCCTGCATTTTCTGGCAACTATGAGTTTTATACCAAACTCAATTCCGTAGCTTATGCCGTAGAATCACCTGATGCTTTAGAGCCAGCCGGAGATAATAGTTATACAGTATTCAGATATACAGAGAATAATCTTAGTGCCGGTATTGCTCATGATGGCGATTACAAAACATGTGTAATTGGTTTTCCTTTCGAAGCGATAAAAGATCAAGCAGAAAGAGACAGTCTGATGTCAAATATTCTTTCTTTTATGTTTAAATAAAGGAAAAAGGAGGAAGTGTCCTGGAATAATACAAATTATTTCAGGACACTTTTTTATTATCGTCTATATCGTTTTATTCCCCTATATACTAGAGGGTTTTATCAAATAAAACCCGAAGAATACAATAAGTCGATTTGTTTTCGTATCTTTGTCTTTTGAACAATCGAGTTTATATTGTATCTTTCTTCGCAATGTTTTGCTCCGCCACTGTTTTAGCGGAACTTCCCATCGTAAAAAATGACGTCAAAATTAACTTTCTTGTTTATTTTATTAACAAGTTACGGAAATGTGTTGCACAGTGTTCGTAACACATTATTCAATTATAAAATCTGTAGTAGATTACAGTTAAACTATTTATGACATTTAAAGAATTAAATATTATTGAGCCGATATTAAAGGCTCTGGAAGAAAAAGGATATACAACGCCAACTCCTATACAAGAAAAAGCTATTATTCCGGCTTTAACCAATCGAGATGTTTTAGGATTGGCACAAACAGGTACAGGTAAAACTGCCGCCTTCTCACTGCCTATCATTCAGCAACTTTATTTGAATAAAGTTAGTGGTAAAAGAAGAGAAATCAGAGCATTAATATTAACCCCCACACGAGAACTGGCAATTCAAATAAATGACAGTCTTAATGACTATACTCAATATACAGGACTTCGTCACTGTGTTATATATGGAGGAGTGAAGCAAAAAGCGCAAACAGATGAATTGAAGACAGGCATAGATATATTAGTTGCTACACCGGGACGACTGTTGGATTTGATTAATCAGGGTTTTATAAATCTGGACTCTATACGTCATTTCGTCCTTGATGAAGCTGACCGTATGTTAGATATGGGTTTTATTCATGATATTAAACGTCTACTGCCTAAGTTGCCGAAAGAGAAACAAACTTTGTTTTTCTCAGCTACTATGCCATCGACAATTGCTTCTTTGTCTCGCTCTATCCTCAGAGATCCTCTTAAGGTAGAAGTTACACCTGCATCATCTGTTATAGATACTATCAAGCAATATCTATATTTTGTAGAGAAACAAGAGAAGAAAGATTTGTTAATCAATTTATTGAAAAAAGATAAAAAACAGTCGGTTTTAGTCTTTTCCCGCACGAAGCATGGTGCCGATAAAATTGCGCGTCTTCTTTGTAAGGCAGGTATAGGTAGCGAGGCTATTCATGGCAACAAATCTCAAAATGCACGTCAACGTGCGTTGAATAATTTCAAGTCGCAAAAAACACGTGTTCTCATTGCTACGGATATTGCTGCAAGAGGGATAGATGTCGATCAACTGGAGTTGGTTATCAATTATGACTTGCCCGATGTTCCCGAAACTTATGTGCATCGTATAGGTCGTACCGGACGTGCAGGTAATAGTGGAACTGCTCTTACTTTCTGTTCGGCGGAAGAGAATGCAATGCTAAATGATATTCAGAAATTAACAGGGAAGAAGTTGAATCAATTATCAATTCCAGCGTAACAAATATAAAAACATAAATATATAATTAATGGCAAAATCAAATTCATTTAACAAAAGAGAAATAGAAAAAAACAAACAGCAAAAGAGAAAAGAAAAACAGCAGAGAAGAGAGGAAAGACGAAATGCTCCTGTCGACTCATTTGAAGATATGATCGCTTATGTGGATGAGAATGGCGTTATAACCAGTACACCTCCCACTCAGACGAATAAACAAGAGATAGAAATAGAAGATATCGCTATTTCAACACCCAAGAAAGAAGATGTAGAAGATCCTATACTCAATGGTCGTGTAGAATACTTTAATCAGGATAAAGGGTATGGCTTTATTAAACACACAGGCAGTACAGAAAAATACTTTTTCCATGTAAGCAGCACTTTAGTGCCTGTTGAAGAAGGCAATATGGTGACATTCGAATTGGAGCGAGGTCAAAAAGGCATGAATGCTGTAAGAATCACTCTGGCTAATAAGGAAGATAAAAAGTAATATAGATACCTTATCTATATTAACTGTCCGTTTTCTTTATGATATTCAATCAGTCCTTTTATCGGATTTTCAATAATAACATCAATGTATATTCCTAAGTCTTGAGCTATTTCTCTTAAGATAAAGGAATACATTTTTGCTATCGATCCTACAAAGCGTATAGGATATTCCGCATATTCATATTGAAGGATATTCCTTTCAAAGAAAGATCGTAGATTCTTTCTGACTAAATTATTGATATAGGGATGTTCGAGATATTCGTATAAAAAGAATGACAAAACAGATAAGAGTTTGTTTGGGAATGGTTTAGAATAAATATAATCCATGATCTCATCCGGATCAATCTTATACTTTCTGTAGAATGGCTCTATAAGCTCAGTAGGAGCTAATCCTTTTAAACAATCTGCAAGAAATATTTTACCTAAAGAAGCGCCACTTCCCTCGTCCCCAAGGATATATCCCAAAGGTTTTACATTCTTTATAATAGTATCCCCGTCATATAAACACGAGTTAGAGCCGGTTCCCAAAATACAGGCAATACCGGCTTCGTTTTTAAATAGGGAACGAGCCGAACCCAAAAGGTCACTTTCGATGATCGATGGTGTTTTAAACTGGGCTTCAAGTGAAGCTTTTACTACATTCTTCTTTTCTAGAGAAGAACAACCAGCTCCATAGAAATATATAGTATGGAATTTAGTCTTAAAGAAGACCGGTGGCAGTTGTAGCCGAATAGAACGACTTATCTCCTTTCTTGTTTGGAAAAAAGGATTAATACCATCGGACAAGAAATGTTCTACAATTCCACTTCTGTCCACCAGGCACCACTCTGTCTTTGTAGAGCCGCTTTCAGCTAGTAATATCACGTATTCTTATGTATTAAATTTATGCAAAGATAGATAAATAAATATAATTCATCATCAAAAAACTATTTAGATCACCCGACTTTCTCTATTCCGATTCCGGGCTTATCATCCAGATGTAACTTACCATTTATAACTGTTACCCCTTTGAAGCAGTCGTTACTGATCAATAGATTTCCATCCAGATCTGCCCAATCTACAGCTGGAGATAATTGCGTTGCGGCAGAGATGGCACAAGACGTCTCGGTCATACAGCCTATCATTACTTTCATGTTGGCTGCCCGTGCAACAGTTTGTATTTTCCATGCCTCACGCATACCTGTGCACTTCATTAACTTGATATTTACTCCGGTGAAAGCTCCTTTTAGCCGTAGTACATCTTGGAGACGTTGAAAAGACTCGTCGGCAAATACAGGCAACGGGCTTCTTTCTGTAACCCATGCGGCATCTTCCAGATTGTACTTGGGCATTGGCTGTTCGATCATGACGATACCTTTTTCTTTTAGCCAGTTGATCATATCCAATGCATAGTGTTTATCTTTCCATCCCTGATTGGCATCTACGGCTATAGGCTTGTCGGTCACAGTCCGTATAGCCTCTATCATCTGCTTGTCATTTTCTCTTCCAAGCTTTACCTTCAGTATATTGTATAATGGTGCAGCCTCTCTGGTTTTTTGTTTAACAACCTCATCCGTATCGATACCAATCGTAAACGTTGTAGATGGTGTTTTCTCTTTGTCCAATCCCCATATTTTATACCAGGGCTGATTCATTATTTTGCCTACCAAATCATGCAATGCTATATCGATGGAAGCCTTAGCTGCAGTATTGTTCTCTGTTATTTTGTCGATATAGGTGAGTATATCATCCAGCTCAAACGGACTGGAAAATTGTTCGAGGTCTACTTTTTTCAGAAATTCGATTACCGAAGCTTGAGTTTCGCCCAAATAGGGAGGGAGAGAAGCTTCTCCATAGCCAGTTATGCCATCGTATGTAATTTCAGTCAGTACAACAGGTGTTGTTGTGCGTGAAGAATTAGCAATAGTGAATACATGGCGCAATTGCAGATCGTATGGCTTAAAGCTTAACTTCATTTTCTTATTTAATGAAATAGTCTTCTTATTATTTTGAGCAAATGCTGCTAATGGATTACCGGCGAGTAACCCGCTGCCTATTGTTGTCAGAGCTGCTGTTTTTAGAAAATTACGTCTCGATTGTGGCATGATTCGATATATTAAGTGCAATGTTAATTACTTATAGAATGAATTGTTTGATATAGACCATATTCCCGATCCTTCTTTATCTATGGCCCCTATTATGCGCGAAGCTCTGATGAATTCTTTTGTATTCACTTCGTCATAATCATTGTCTTTAGGGTTGAGGCTGCTGATGCGGATATAGCCCGATGCATGAATGAATTTATTGTTGCCAATATAAAATGCGACATGACGTATACGTTCTTTTTTATCTTTTTCAGCTTTTTTTCCAAAAAACATCAAATCTCCGGGTTGTAAATTTCCATATCCATTACTTATATCAATCGGTATGCCTGTATGTACCTGTTGTGAGGCATCTCTCATCAGAATAATACCGTGCATTAACGCTATTGTTTTGGTAAAACCGCTACAGTCCATACCCTTTACCGATGTGCCACCCCATACATAAGGAATACCCATCAGGGAGTATGCCTTTTTTACAAAATCGTTCCCTGATATTGTAATTTCGGCAAGCCAGTCTTCATATTTTTTACTTTGGCTTTTTAGTATATATGCCTTCCGTCCATCGGGATATGATACTTTATAAAAATCTCCAACCTCGCCTTCTTTTTTCAGAATGTTGCAACTGACTAGATCGGATACAGTCTGACTTTGTGTATCAGGTGCAGAATATGCAAACCCAAAATAGTCTGTAAATATTATTTTTTTAGCTGAGTTCCAATTCTCAAATTCAGTCTTAGTCATCGGGTGATAATTTATTTCCTGAGTCCAAGCTATGTATCCATCAGGAGTTTGTATGCGACTCCATCCATCTTTTTGCAAAATTCGGATTGGTGTTCCGAGGGTAGCCTGAGTAGCCATTTCGGCCGAGAATTTGCCTTCAACTCGTATATCGGCAACAGACAAGGTTATCACACCATACGTCTTGTCTCCTAGATCTTTATCGGGTAATAATTTTATCTTATCCGTGAAGTTTTTTCCATAGATTTTTTCAGACTGCTTTATTAATTCATTATATGCAGCAATGTCGGATGTAACTCCTGATAATGTAGGATTCTTTTCGTGATCATCTACTTTTATATCAAACACTTTTACTCTTTTATCAGAGATATGTTTTTCTCTGATATTGTTGAGGATTGTCTCTAGTTCTGCATGCTTGTAAATTTGTTTGTCTGTATTTTGCGCATATAATACAGAATAGCATATACATAAAGCAATCAGTGTGCATATTTTTTTCATAACGGCAGGCCTGTAATAATTAATTAGATGTGATATTACAAATATATGCAAAATAAGGATTTCCGCCGAGTTTCACTTTGTGTTTTCTCTTTTTGTGTGGTTAAAATAATTTAAAATGTATGCCTAAACATTAATTTGATGTATGTCCTTTATACTCGACTTTAATGATACATTTTGTTTAATGGTAATAAAATTATTGACTATAAATTGCAAGTAATTAGTGCTTTAATTATTTTTCAACAAAAGATCTTATTTTAAATTATTTTATAATAACCTCTCTTTTAAAATGCTTTTCTTTGTATTTCTATGAATGATAATGTACTCGAAAAACTGAAGGTATTGGCAGAGTCGGCTAAGTATGACGTTTCTTGCTCTTCCAGTGGTACTGTCCGCAAAAATAAAGCGGGCGGACTTGGAAATACTGTAGGTGGTATGGGGATATGTCATAGTTTTACAGAAGATGGGCGTTGCGTTTCATTGTTGAAAATTATGCTAACCAACTACTGTATTTATGATTGTGCATATTGTATCAATCGTAGGAGTAATGATATTCGTAGAGCTACTTTCACCGTCCAAGAATTGGTTGATCTTACAATTGAGTTTTATCGTCGCAACTATATCGAAGGACTTTTTCTTAGTTCGGGCGTTATTAACAACCCAGACTATACGATGGAGCGTATGGTGAGAGTCATAAAAAATCTCAGAACTGTACAACGATTCAATGGATATATTCACATGAAAAGTATACCCGGTGCTAGTCAGGAGCTGATTAGTGAAGCCGGATTGTATGCCGATCGTATGAGTGTAAATCTGGAAATACCCACAGAGGTAAATCTGAAACTGCTGGCTCCTGAAAAAGATCATCGCAGTGTATACAAGCCGATGCGTTATATTCAGCAGGGAATGCAACAAAGTATAGAAGACAGGCGAAAGTTTCGTTCTGCTCCACGCTTTGTTCCTGCCGGACAGAGTACGCAAATGATAGTAGGTGCAACTAATGAGCGGGATAAGGATATCTTGCGTGTGTCTTCTATCCTTTATCAACAGACACAGATGAGGCGTGTATACTATTCGGGTTTTATTCCGGTAAATAGCTATGATACTCGTTTGCCAGCCTTAAAGCAAGCCCCATTGGTGAGAGAAAATCGCTTATATCAGGCCGACTGGCTGATGCGTTTCTATCAGTATAGAGCTGATGAAATAGTGGACGATGCATATCCTGATCTTGATCTTGAGATTGACCCGAAATTGGCATGGGCACTGCGTCATCTCGAAATATTTCCGGTGGATATTAACAAAGCTGACTATGCAGTGATTCTTCGTGTGCCCGGTATTGGGGTTAAGTCGGCACAGTATATTGTAACTTCACGTCGGCATGGAAAGTTGAATGCTTCACACCTTAAAAAGATTGGAGTGGTGATGAAGAAAGCGCAATATTTTATTACTTGCAACGAACTACCCATGTATACTGTCAATGAAGCTACCCCGGAGTATGTTCGCAAAATCCTTACAGAACCTAAAAAGCGAAAAGGTGATGATAGTCAGTTGTCTATAATATTCCCCGACTGATGGTAGTATTTTTTTACGATAAAACTTTCGAAGGCTTATTGACCGCCATCTTTGATGCATATAGCCGAAAAGTATTTCCCGACAGATTACTGGCAGAAGGAGATATTGCTCCCATGTTTATGGATGATAGCTATACGGTGGTTACGCAAGAAGACAAAGCTACTCGGGTTTGGAAAGGATTAGAAAATAAACTGTCGAAAGGAGCATGCAACATGCTTTCCTATGTTTGGCTTTCGGAGGAAGAAGGAAGTGACGATCTTATGTTTCGTTATATCCGTAAAGCGCTTGATAATAAAATCTCTATAGAAACGAATTTTGCAGATAGCGATGTTTTGCAGATGAGCCAATTAGCCAGAAAGGTATCTCACGAAGAGCTTTATCTGAAACAGTTTGTGCGTTTTCAAAAAGCGGCTGACGATATATTCTTTGCACCTGTATTTCCCCGATATAATGCTCTTCCTTTGGCTATTGGTCATTTCAAAGATCGCTTTTCGGATCAAAAATGGGTTATCTATGATATGAAAAGAAAATATGGGTATTACTATGATCTGAATACAATGGTAGAGATCACACTTGATAATGATGAGCATTTGCTGGGAGGAAAATTGGATGAAAAGTTGATGGCCGAAGATGAAAAGTTATTTCAAGAATTGTGGAAAGGTTATTTTAAGTCGATGACCATAAAAGAACGTATAAATCCAAAACTGCATCGCCAGCACATGCCAAAACGTTTTTGGAAATACCTTACCGAGAAACAATAAGAAGGCTGTTATAGAGTTTTTCTTGTCTTTTGTCATCCTGATCGAAGAGAAATCAATATAGGATAAGGTAAAAACTCTATACAGCCTTCTTGGGCAGAGTACTTCTATTGTTTCAGTTTGAATACAATCGGAATTGTGAAATATACCTGAACCGGATTTCCGCTTTGCTTCCCAGGAATCCATTTTGGCATACTTTTTATAACTCTCATTGCTTCCTTGTCGCATGTCGGACTGATTCCTTTTAATAATTCCAAGTTGGATATTTCACCGGTTTTGCTAACAACGAATCTTACTATAACACGTCCCTGTGTTCCTATTTCTTGGTCTACGACAGGATATTTTAAATTATTAGAGATAAATTTATACATTTCGGACTCACCTCCAGGGAACTGAGGCATGATTTCTACTGCAATAAATGTCTCGGGTTTCTTTTCTGTTCCTCCCTTATCTGTTGGTGTCATTATGGTCTCAATGTCCTTTCGGATTGCATCAGGGTCAGTAGAACCGTTTTCTACCTTGTGTTTTCCAATGGCGTCTTTGCCTTTTGCTACCTCTTCCATTGTCACCATCTGTTCTTCATTATTGACTTTAGTGTCATCTACAATTGTTGGTGGAACAAACTTCGTCATTTGTATAAATTTAGGTGGTTCAGGAATTGGTGGTTTTTCAATCTCATCCACTTTGTTTAATGGCTGATCGAGAATAGCCATTTTGTACTCTCCTGTCATATTTTCAGCCCGTGTCCCTGTTGCAGCTTTTACAGTACTGATGATTAATGGTAGGGCTGTTACAAAACCTACAAAAACTAAGATGATAGCAAAAGCGAGAATGTGTCGTTTCCAAGAAGATTGCCTTAAAGCGAATGCTCCGTATGATTTGTTTCTTCCTTCAAAAACGATGTCACACCATTCTGTTGAGTTTAGGTTTACTGCGTTTTTCATAACTGTATGTTTTAAATTGTTACTTAATCTTGTCTTTTTCTACTTAATAGATATTAAAGTCTCTGAAATTCCATAAAGAGGTATTAATTTTTTTTAATCTCATTGAAAAAGTTCTTTTAGCGAAATGGATATCGTAATATTTTAGTTTTTTTTGTCGGGCAAATTTTTATTTATCAATACTTAAAATGCTACATTTGTAACTTAATATATTGTAGGAAATGTCAGATTCAATAGTTATCATCCCGACTTATAACGAAAAGGAGAATATAGAGGCCATTACAAGGGCAGTGTTCAATTTACCTAAAGAGTTCGATATTCTGGTTATTGACGATGGGTCTCCTGATGGAACCGCTTCTATTGTAAAGAGGCTTCAAACAGAGTTTCCCGAAAGGTTGCATCTTGTGGAAAGAGCTGGTAAACTTGGTCTTGGAACTGCGTATATCGCAGGGTTTAAATGGCCTCTATATTCTCCTTTTCGTTATAAGTC